>JAYUSS010000033.1:0-2520 GCA_043755535.1 Candidatus Peregrinibacteria bacterium
CACTGCTGCCGGGTGAAGATGAAAGACACCGCAATGCGCCCGCAAAAGTATTACTGCTTTCGGCAGAGGACGGCCCTGCTGACACTATACGGCCGCGCCTTGAATCGATGGACGCAGACCTCACAAAAGTAATCGTACTAACTGCAATAAGTGTTGAAGGGAAAACGGAGCGCCATTTTTCAATGGATACCGACATCGGCCAATTAGAAAAAGTGTTAGAAAGTGGTGGATTTGAGCTTGTAGTCATTGATCCACTCAATGCTTACCTAGGGAATGTGAACACATTTAGCGATGCAGACGTTCGTACTGTGCTCATGCCACTCGCAAAACTGGCTGAAAAGTTCAAGGTGGCGATTGTTTGCATTCGTCATCTAACAAAGGGGCAGCGCGACAAAGCTATCTACCGCGGGCAAGGATCAATAGCATTCACTGGGGCAGCAAGATCAGTACTACTTGTGGGAATACACCCTCAGAAACCGCAATTACGTGTTATTGCAAATAGTAAAAATAATCTCGCACCAATTGCCTCCTCTCATGCATTCGAACTTGTAGAAGGTGGAAAATTTGAATGGCGAGGAGAAGTGGATGTAACAGCAGAAGAACTTGTCAGTCCAACACCTGAACCTGAAAAGAAATCTAAATTGTTAATTGCAAAAGAGTTTCTCATTAATGCGCTGGAAAATGAACCGCGACTAGCCGTTGAACTTCAACTTGAGGCAGAGGACAAAGACATTTGCGTAAAAACTCTAAACAGAGCCAAAGAGTATCTTGGCCTAACTTCACGGAAAGAATCTTTCCATGGTCAGTGGATGTGGGAACTCCCGAAGATAGCCAAAGTCCCTAATGTAGAAACTTGGCAATCTTCGATTGATGAGCCGATTGAACAAGAAGAACAGGGTCAGACCGAAGATGGTCAAAGAGAACGCAGTACCCAGAATTTGATTCCTTCAACTTCCAACTGATGCATGTTTCAAAAATCATGCATCGGGAGGAGCAATCTGGTCCGCTCACAATAGAGCAATGCCGTGACTTGCTCGGCTGGACCGATGCTAGTGATAAAGAGATCGAGCAGTTTCTGCTGAGCCTCCGAGGGATGCTTGGACGTTTTGTGGACGACTATTTCCGGGAAGCACTTGAAGAAGTCTTGTAATATAAAGATACATCATGTATCTTTGTGATATGAAAGATAGCCAACCAATCCAAGAGCCACATGAATTCTATGATCTTCATGCAGTGGCGAAGATCCTTCATCTTAGCCGCATGACAATCTATCGCTATGTCGTTTCAAAGAAACTTCCCGCATACAAATTTGGCCGCCACTACAGAATAAAAAAGGAAGATTTAGAAGCATTCATTTCTCACTACAAAGTATGAAGTCTGCCATCATCTACTCTCGGGTTTCATCTCAGCAACAGGTGCGAGATGGGCATGGCATTGAAGGCCAAGAAAGTCGTTGTCGATCTTTCGCAGCGAGCCGAGGGTATGAAGTGGTGAATGTGTTCCGTGACGAGGGGGTATCAGGTGGTCTGATTGACAGACCGGGCATGCAAAAGCTCTTGGCCTTCCTCGATAAGCAGCAAGGTAAAGATTCAACAGTGGTGATCATCGACGATATCAAACGTCTTGCCCGCGATATCGAAGGGCATTTTTCTCTCAGGACTTCTATCTATTCGCGCAACGGATTTATTGAAAGTCCCTCAATGCGTTTTGATGAAACTCCGGAAGGAAAATTCGTGGAGACTGTCCTTGCAGGTGCTGCCGAGCTGGAACGCAATCAGAATAAGAAACAGGTTGTGAACCGTATGAAAGCAAGACTGGAAGCAGGGTACTGGACATTCGATCATCCTCCGGGCTACCGCTACGAGAAAATTGCGGGACACGGCAAGTTGCTGGTACCGGATGCTGCCAAGGCAGATACGATAAAAGAAGCCTTGGAAGGTTTTGCAGTCGGTAGATTCCAGACATTGGAAGATGTACGAGCATTTCTTGCATCCAAGGGATTCACACATCGCGGCAAATCAGGCTTGGTCTACACCGAGCAGGTGAAGCGCATACTCTCTCGCGTTCTCTATACAGGGTATATAGCGTATGCTCCGTGGAGCGTGCCGCTTCGGAAAGGTCATCATGAGGCACTCATCACTATGGACACCTTTGTACGCATCCAGGAACGGCTTAAGGAGGCTATGGGATCTTCGCATCGCAAAGACCTGCACAAGGACTTCCCGCTGCGGGGCTTTGTGTTGTGCAGTGAATGCCAGCAGCATCTGACAGCGGGCTGGACGCAGGGCAGGAGCCAGAAGTATCCCTATTACCGCTGTAAGACGAAAACATGCGCTCAGCGCAACCACAATATCAAGAAGATCGAGATCGAAGAAAAGTTCGAGGAACTACTCACGCAGGTGAAGCCGCGCGAGAATATTCTGGAAGTCGTCCGCATTGAACTCCTTGCACAATGGAAGAAGAAAACGTTCGATGTGGAAGCAATCCGCAAGCGGCAGAGCGAAAAGCGCGAACAGATTA
>JAYUSS010000034.1:0-2455 GCA_043755535.1 Candidatus Peregrinibacteria bacterium
AAATAACCTATATCTGTGGCGTCCGCCGTCCTGAGAGTAAAACGTCCCTGAATGTATTGATTGATTCCACTCGGTATGTGGATCACACCATTTCTCAACATGCCTTGGGACAATTTGTAATCGATCTCGATCCTCCCGTGACCTTTCCAGCCATACTCCCGAATAAGCTTTGATTTTGGCCGTATCCTCACCATCGATTCGGCTAATCCTGCGGGGACCGGTGCGCCTCGCAGACCGTACACGCCCGGGGCGAACCGCTCAATCACGGGCGAGTAACTCAACTGACCAACAAAGGAATCACCGTTCATCCCCCGCTTTTGACAAAGCTCTTCGAATCGTTTCCGTTCCAAAACCAATCCGTTATCTCTCAGTACCGACACAATGGTACGCTCGACGCCAGAAAGTGCAGCCAAGCGATCACGACACGGCTCAACGACGATGATATTTTCTTCAACATTGCAACCGCGTAGCCTCCGACATAGCGCGAGCAAGACTCTCTGCGGTGGCGCAAATCCCTCGCGCCGGTAGGGTCGCGACACACCAGCCCGAAGCTCTGAGACATGAATGCGGTCACACACGCTTAACACTTTTGAAATCTGGGTTAGCAACGGATTACGCGCTGCCGATTCAAACCAAAACCAATTACAAACTTCGTCAAGCCACTGAAATCCATCACATTCTGAGAGAACGAAGGACACAAACTTGCCCGAGACTTCCTCTCCCACTTCGGCGCACACTTGCGCGGCAATATCTTCGAGAGTGGAGGCTCCCCAGTGAGATATCGCCTTGTTTGCGATTTGTTGAATCACCTTCGCAACACCCAACATGCCCGGCGGAACGGCTAATACCCGTCCGCCGACGGAATCGAGAACGAACGGACATTCTCTGGAGGTCGCTGACGCTGCAAAAACTATGCCTCGAACATCAAACAAGTGCTTCGTCCAACCCCGTTGGTGTGCGAACTTTTCCAAATGTTCCTTCGGACACGGAATGAGTTGTGCGGCCGCCTTCAAAATCCGATCGAGGGCTGGAGCATAGCTTTGCCTGTTGCCAAGCCGTTCCAAGTGATGCTCGCAAATCTGTCGAACACGTTCACGTGTCATCTCGAACTGTTCGCCAACCGCCTCGAGGGTTTGCGTCCCCTTACCATTCCAGCCGAAGTGGATCAGCGAAATCTGTCGATTACGTTCACTTGGTTCAAACGAAAGAAGATCTGCTAATTCTTCATCCAGAGTGAACCTGTTTGAATGAATCACTCGTTGGCGCAGGTTTTCGAGCCGGCGAATATACAGTTCTGGAACCATTGGGCAGACGTTGGAGGTACCAATATGTTCTGCGAGCTCCCTCAGGTTAAGCCCCGTGCTGTTCAGCAGTTGAACATCGGGCCCAAAACGCGGATCATCGGCTTTTATCAGCTCAGCGCCTTTGACCTTGGCTAAAGTGAATGCTGCAGCGAGGGTTTTTGGTGTGGCTTTATAAGAAGTGAAGATGTGCGATTCCAAGGAAGCTAGCAGGTCAAGGAGACTCTTCGCGCCAAAGTTCTTTTCCCGGAGGAGATCTCCGATCGTGGTCTGGGCCAAAAGGTGCGGATTTCGCAGCAGACCCATCCGTTCAAGGCAATTGAACGTCCGTTGTTCGACTTGAATTGTCACAGGTTGACCGTGAGTATGCGGGACGGGAACGCGGAGATTTGCAAATCTGGGGAGTGTGAAGTGAGATGCTTTGATTTGTGACATAACCGCATCTCCGAGTTTATTGCACGTCTCGGGCGCGAACTTCTCCCAGACAGACTCGTCAAGATCTTTGAGCCTTAGGTTGCAGAGCCGCCGATCTTTCACAGGCACATCGAGGAGCGACGAGAGTATTTTTGGAGCCAGTTTTTGACCACGTCGGGGGTAGCGGCAAATTTCGACTATTAGTCGGCTCGGCAATTTGTGGGGCGATATAACCGTGGTCCGATCAACCTGATCCGTTAGACCATCCATGCCCGGCTGCATCGCGCCTTGGGATTCGTCGGCGAGTTTCTCTAAAGCGCACAAAATATCAAGCACACATTTCGCGCCAATTCCACGGCACTGAATTAATCCACCGATTGTGAGATCAGAATCGGTACGAACTTCCGCACCTAGAATGGATTTTAGGGAGTTGTAAGAGCGCAGCCCGATGCGCAACGAGTCATGTCCCAGTAGAGAATGCGCCATCGGAAGCCGTTGTTTCTTAATTGATGGCGGCAAGGAAACTAATCTTTGCTGAAGACGATGGGCTACTGCTTCGGCAAGTGCGCGGCATGTCTCGGGAGAAGCATGTTGCCAGACAGTTCGATCCAAGTCAGCCAATAGCTTGTACCTCTCCGACGTGGCAATGACTAAAGATGAAGGAAGACGCACCTGCAATACCTCTCGCAATACGCCGGGCGCTATGCTTTCCCCGTTGCGTGGATATACGGACGGACGCA
>JAYUSS010000035.1:0-7079 GCA_043755535.1 Candidatus Peregrinibacteria bacterium
GTAGAACAACTCAGCATGTTTCCCTCATAACTTGCACCGATACCGCGTCAGCTTGCTGCGCGGTAGTTCATTATTCCATCAGCAGCAACGCCGCCATCACGCCGATACCGACAACGATGCCAATCAGTTGGACGAGGGACCGGTGAGGGGCGGTTTCTTTATGAAGTTCAGGAATTAAATCAGACCCGGCAATG
Source organism: Candidatus Peregrinibacteria bacterium (assembly GCA_043755535.1). Lineage (GTDB taxonomy): Bacteria > Patescibacteriota > Gracilibacteria > Peribacterales > Peribacteraceae > JAKQEM01. The sequence goes on from JAYUSS010000035.1 coordinate 195, forward strand.
TAGAGGAAGTTACCCGCTGCAAAGGGAAGCAATACGGCAGCGACATCGGTAGACGATGTCTGCAGGGCGATAATGATCAATGCCCCGACGATCGATGAGAGTGCTGTTCCAAAATTGAAGAGAATGGTTTTTGCACGCGAGTAACCGCTGTAGAGGAGTATGCCGACATCCCCGATTTCCTGGGGGATTTCGTGGAAGAGGACGGCAACGGTCGTCGCGATGCCAAGTTCGATGCTCACTAAGTAGCTGCCTGCGATCAGTACACCGTCGATACCGTTATGCAAAAAGTCTCCGACTAGGTTCATAATGCCCAGTGGATGGTGGTGCTCATCGCATTTCACGACGTGGCAGTGATGCCAGTGAATGAATTTTTCCAAAATGAATGACGCAAGGATTCCTGCAAGGACGATCAACCACGACATATTCGTCGCACCGTCTTCCGTCATTTCCGGCAGCATGTGCAGGAATACATCGCCAAGAAGCGCTCCTGTCGAAAAGCTGACAAGTGTTGGCAGAATGCGGCGTAGCACCGATTCGTGCATCAGCAGAAGAAATACGCCCGTGAGCGATACCAGGCTTACGCCCAGCACGCTGGCGATAATCAGGAGGGAGAGATGGGTATCCATAACGCGGCAGTATTACATATCTGCTTATCAATTTGTAGTCATTTGCCTCAAAACAGTATTTAGTTCAATGTTTGTGGGCTTGAAGCACGTGGTCAAGACTTTCCGCAGGAGTGTTCATTGCCATTTTACTTGCGATCCACGTGGTCAGCGGTACGGCTGCAAGTAGTCCGATGGAGCCGACGATTGTCCGGACGATTTCGGTCGCAATCGGTTCACGGCTTAAAAAAATCCACCATGGTTCTCCAGAGGGAATCCCGACAAGTAGCAGAAGCAGTGATAACGATGCGCCTGCATATGCGAGTATCAGCGTGTTGATGGCGGCGGCAATATGATCGGACCCGATTCTTAGAGCGCTTGCATAAAGCTCACGTGCGTTCCAGCGTGGGTTTGCGCCTCGCAGCTCGAATACGGCCGATGACTGAGATATCGTCACATCGTCGAGTACACCGAGTGTTCCGATGATAATGGCAGAAAGGAGTATTCCCGTCGTGTTTAAGTCGGGGTAGTCGGCAAGCAGAAAGAACATTTCTTCATCTGCGGTTCCGGTTAAATGTGCATACCCAGACCAGAACCATGCGAGTAGCGCAGTAAGGAGCAAGCTCCCGCATGTTCCTGCGAATGCGGCGGCGGTTTTCTTGTTCCAACCGTGTGTCAGCACGAAGGTGACAATCATGATCACCATGGATCCGATCAATGTGATGAGAAGAGGAGAATTACCGGCGAGGATGCGAGGAACAATGAAAAGGAGGAGTACGGCCAGGCTCACGATCATGCCCGCGAATGAGCGCAGTGCCCGGATTCCTCCGAAAAGTATCGTGATGCCCAAGAACAAGGCTGCAAGCCATACAAGAGGTGTCCTGCGGACCATGTCCGACATAAAGTACGTACGCACTCCGTTACTCATCTGCGTCTGTACGATCACCGTATCACCTGCTTCGTAGAGCGGGGAACGTCCGCCAAGCGTATCAAGAGGTGTGGTTGTGATGGTAAATGATTCTCCATCAAATTCGCCGCTTGTGCCGGTGAGTTGCCACTGCGCACAATCATTCGTTCCATCATCGCACGTAGTAACCTGTTTCGATTCAATGAACGCTTCAAATGACTGTTCTATGCCGTCTTCTGTTTGCGCATGGGAAAGTGTGGGCGTTACCAGAAGAGCAATCAAAAGCAGAAGGTTCATCATGATACGGAGTATATCAGTTTAGAGCGGGACTCCTTCCGGAAAAAGTAATTGCTCGACGCGCAATGCTTCATCGCGCCAAATGCGGCTTTGGTCAGATGCTAACCCGCTGCCGTAACGCTTATGAAAATCCTCGAATCGTTCTTCGACCGTTACCACCTTGTCGATCATCACGCGTTTGTCGGCATAGAAAAGAAGTTGTTGTTCAATCGTTGTCCGCTCAGGGGAGGGCAGGGAGAGGCCGTGCACTTCGATAATGGTTGCAAGGGCATCAAATCCGCGCTCACGCAGAAACGCGGCACACGCGGGTTCGTGCTTCAGGCCGTCGTAGTGCTTCTTCCATTTCTGCCATACAGCGACTACCTCACTTCCGTATGTATCGGCAGCAGGCCCTCCGCCGACTCGAAAATCAATGAACCGAAAGAGATCATGAAGTTCGCCTGCAGTTTTTAGCGCATCCAACCGCACAACAATTCCTTGTCCCGTTAATACTTCTCCCAGTCGAGAGGCGAATGCTGCGACTGCATCGCAATGCGCGGCGATGTGCGTGGGCAACTGCACATCCGTTCTCCATTGTTCAATCTCTTTTCTTGCAGGGAGCGAGATATCGTCAAATCCGATTACGCAGAGTCGTCCGTCACCGTCTTCCTGTAGATCAATCGTGATACGTGCTCGGCTGTCTTGTACCTCAGTCATCTTGTTTGCCCATTCTATACATCGTATCCCTGTGTGATCATCACTTGCAGCCAAAATTTCGGCTTCCTTCCCCGGTTTTAGGCGGTATAGGTCCAAGTGCAGAAACTCTCCCCGTATCCCTGTGCTGTACCGCTGCTCCAATGCGTAGGTGGGGCTAAGCACCGGACCCTGAATGTTAAGCCCTTTTGCGAGACCCTGGATGAATGTTGTTTTCCCTGCGCCGACTGGTCCATTGAGGTATATATCGAGTGGCTGCGTGTAGAGGCTGGATGCAAGAGAATACCCACATAAGTGTGTTTTTTTGGCGTCTGCTAGTCGAAGTTGGAGGAGGTTGATCATTGACTTTTTACGGTAAAAATGATATTATAGTAACGAACATACACAACAAAAAACCTTATGCAGCGTATGCGTTTACAGTCGGCCAGAAAAGCGGGATTTTCGAAGAAAGTACTCCGTACAAAGAAGGACGCACCCAGGCAAACTTGGAAATACATGAAGCAGAAGTCTTCATTTTTGGTCGCAACGTTTTCTCTCGCCGCATTCGTCACTGGCAACATGCTGGGGCAGCACGGGTGGTATGCATTCTGGAAGGCTGCTTTAGGGCAATACGATGACACGCTGATTACGTATACGGGAACGGTTTCCCCGATTTCACTTGTTCCCGATTATCAGCGTTGGTCTACCTACGGTGGTAATGGTAGTGAAAATACGTATCGCCAGGTTCCAAAGGATCTCCTGATTCCACTGCCTCCCTATAAACAGGCTGAGCAGAAAAAAGATTACGACCATGCTCCTGCAGGGGATGTCTACTCCGTTGGTCACATGGGTTCGTACGATACAGGTGCCGAAGGAGAAGGCAGCCACATCGGTGTCGATATCCGCGTTCCGGAAGGAACTCCTATTCGCGCAGTTGCAAACGGGTTTGTCGAACGCGTCTCCGAAGACAAGAGTGGCTTTGGACTCTTCATTGTCATTCGTCACCCGCACATGCCCGACCCGGACCGACCTCAGGTCGAAACAGTGCTGTACTCCGGCTACGCACACATGAGTGCGCAGTATGTAAAAGAAGGAGACGTTGTGCAGAAAGGACAAGAAATCGGACTCTCGGGTAAGACAGGAGCTGCCAGTGGTCCTCACCTGCACTTCCAGATCGATCGCGATACTGCCCCATGGCATCCATATTGGGCATTTAGCTATAGCGAGGCGACTGCTGCAGGACTTACGTCGTACGCCGCTATTAACAGTGGCTTCCAGCAGGAGCGAGCTAATAGCCTTACCGTAAATCCGTTGCTTTATGTACAATCAGATTACAGCGCTCCCACTCTTAAAAACGGTATCAATAAAACCATTACCAAAGCATCCTCTTCGTCCCGCAGGTTGACAGCGACCCAGCGCAAAGCCGCTCGATTGGCTAAAAAACCGACCATTGTTGTGGTCGCTTCCAAGAGTTCATCTTCTGCTCCATCATCGAGCCAATCATCGTCTTCTTCCGCTGCGCCGGTTGTGGTGACCGAAACTCAAACGGTCGCGACCGAAGCGGACGCAGCTCCTAGGGAAAATGCTCCGGTGCTGATTGTTCCGGACTCCAATAAGCCTGCCGTATCTGTAGAAATCGAACACACGGCGCGCTACACGGGTCGTAACTGGCTCAATATTCGTATCACGCTCCTCGATAGTGAGGGTAAAACAGCCAGCGAGTCGACTCTCAAGAAAGACGTGTACATGCGTACCGCGTACGGTGAAGCGGAATTTGATCCGCCGATACTTTCCCCGCTCGACTTTAAAAATGGTGTGGCCGAAGTAAAGATGCTGCCTCGTGGACGTCGTACGGTGGTGATTCAGGTGGAACCGTTCCACAGCATGAGTACACCGATGGAATATAGTGAGAAATAAGTTCAGGAGACAGGAAAACAGCTCTCAGCTTATGAAGCCGAAAGCTGATTCCTGAATCCTGAATCCTGACATTTACTTATTCATCGTCCTTCGCGTCGGCAGTGTCGTCCGACCACTTAAGCTGAAACTTACGGAAAGTGTTGTTGTGGCCTCCGCCTTATTCGTTGCAGGGTCATACGTGCTGTAGCCGTCTACCCAGGTGTTCAGTGATGCGCTGACGATTGTCGTCAGCTTTTTTCCAAGCAATTTTTCAAACACACTCTTTCGCTTGTTCAAACGCGCTGCAAGGTCATCAAGCACACTCAGTTCAAACGTCTGAGGGTCGAGCAAGCGTACATCCCAGCTTGCTGCACATCCTGCCTTTTCGACCGCGTCACTGATGCGCTCTGCAGCGGATGTTTTAATAATGCGGATAAAGAAGCTCAAGTTTGCGCTGAATGATTCCGTGGTTTCACCCATGGGTCCATAATACGGGTACACCGATACGGCGCCGGTTTTTCGAACACGGCCGTCGGTCCCGACTGCAGACTTGATGTCATTAAAGATTTTCTCGGCAGCAGCCTTCGCGCTTTCGCGGGTAGCCTGCTTGCCGAGGTCGCAATACGCGTTGAGGGCGACGAAATCAGGAGTGATTTCTTTGGTCACCGTCGCGTCGACCATCACGCCGCCGTAGTTCGGGTAGTAGGGCATCGACATGCCGCCGCGTCCATCCATCATGGCCTGGGCAGGAGCGGCATCAATAACATTCATCAGATCTTCTTCGGTGATCTCGGTCGTCGAGGCTGCCTTGGTTGTTGTGGCCTTGGAGTCGGCAGTTGCCGCAAATGCCGAAACGGGGCCGGTAAGAATAATGGAGCCGGTAATGAAGGATGCGAGGAATCGCGTTGTCATACAAAGAAAGGGGAAAAAGTGAGAAGCGTGTGGAAACACAGAAGAGTATACGGCAAAGAAGCGAGTTGGTAACAAAAATGATGAAGCTTCTAGCTTCTAGCTTCTAGCTTTCGAGGCATGGATCGGCTGTACCTCCACAGGCCAGCCATGATCAGCACCATGACCATTCCGGCAATCAGTTTTTGTGTCGTATCCAAAAACAAGGCGGTGGCTCCAAAGACAGTACCGAGCCCCGCAGTGAGGGCGATGATAGACCGGGGATTCCATCCTTTTGCGAGAAGCCGATGATGCAAATGTTCGCCGGACATGCTTCCTTTAGAGGGGGATCGACCTTCGGCAATGCGTTTGATAATCACGAAGGTCAGGTCGATGATCGGTACCCCGAGCGCGAGAAAGGCGGTCGCAACTTTTCCTCCTGCATAGACAGTCAGGATTCCAAGCATCAGGCCGAAGAACATCGATCCACTATCCCCAAGGACGATTTTGGGCGGTGGGAAGTCAAACAGGAAGCACCCGAACGCGATTGCTGCGAGGCTAAAAGCAATCACGGCGATTTCCGGCTGATTCACTCTGTCACTTACAGACAAAAATCCGATCGTCAAAAATCCGATGGTACTTAACGCGGTTGTCTGTCCTGGGATTCCATCAAACCAGTTAAGTGCGTTGGTGGTGAGTACCAGCCACACAACGGTGATAGTTATGCTTAGAAGAGGAAGCATGCCATTCAAATCGATTACAGCCGTACCCATTAAACCTTCCAGGGGGTTTGTGACGGAGCAGATGCGTCCACCGATACAATCACCACTGAGGACAACCGCGAGTGCGGCGAGTGCTTGAATGCATAGGCGTAGCAGAGGAGGGAGCTGCTTTCGGTCATCTATAAAACACGTGATTGCCATCAGGATGACTGCCACCAGAACACCTAAGGATTTGGTGTTTAGCCCTTGCAGAAGCGGAAAAATGGCGATGAAAACAATCGGAGCGATGATCCCTGCGGGGTAGGGGAGTCGTCGACGCTTGAGGCCGTAGCGATCAGGGAAGTCCAGTAAGTTCCAGTGCGGAAATGTGCGCATGACAACCGACATCAGCGCGCATGTAAGCGCAAATGTAAGCAGGGGAGTAATTGAGAGGGGAGTGAGCACGAGGGTAGCTTATAGCTTCTAGCTTTCAGCTTCTAGGTAGTTGACTGAACCACACTCTTGGTCGGTATTTTCATTGGGGCTTGAGTCGGCTTCACCTACACTGCAAGGGCATGAATTCGTACCGCACGCTTTCACAGGCAGAACTTTCCGCGAAGAAGGTTCTGCTGCGCGCGGGGTTTGACGTACCGATGGAAGAAGGTCGTATTACAGATGAGTCGCGTATCGTCGCCGTGGTGCCAACTATGCGATATATTCTCGATCACGGAGGCGCACTGATCATCATGGCTCATCAGGACCGGCCGAAAGGGAAGGTTCGGGAATCAATGAGCCAAAAGCCGCTTGTGCCGGTGCTGGAGAGACTCCTCGGAATACAGGTGCAGTTTGCTCCGTCGTGTGTTGGGGAAGAGACGAAACAAAGGGTGGACGCTCTCACACCCGGTCAGGTGATCCTGCTCGA
>JAYUSS010000036.1:0-23821 GCA_043755535.1 Candidatus Peregrinibacteria bacterium
GGCGGTGCCTTTTTTCTTAAGGTCCTCTGCCGATATCGTTATGTTATCTCCGTCCTTCAAGTTCTCCTCCACCAAGCCAAGCGCAGATGGGCGCAGAAACATGGATCCCTTTGGTGTGGCGGTGCGCATTGTCATGCGTCCATCGCCCTTTTTAACCACAGCGAATACCACCTCTTTGCCTGGGAGTGTGGCAATAGCCGACTTGAGATCAGTCTTGTTGACGCGTTGCTCTGGGCGCAGAGAAGTGGTGTTGGGTTCACGCAGTTCTGGCATCACCCTGAGATCCCCCCTACCCTGTTGAGCCTGTGGCTTAGGCAGTACCTGCTTGGGTCCCGGCTTCGGTAACTGGTTGGCTGGTACGGGGCGAGTGGTGGATATTTTTGTTTCCGGTGTACTGCTCACAGTGAACAAGTCCTTGCGGAAAAGCACTGGGACACCAAAACGGGGGTCTTCTGCAAGAATTCCCTCCGGCCTCATCTGGAGAAACTTTACCCGCACGTTCACACCCTGCTTGTTGACGAGGTTCAGCGTGTCACCGGGAGTAAAGGCAGACGGCGCCCCCTCCGTGTTTGTTTCTGTGGACGTTTCTTGAGTGACGGGCATTTCCGTTATTGGCGCATTTGCAGACACAACAGGGTTGCTTTGCGGTGCTGTTGGAACACTCTCCTGCTCCTTCTTTTGTACATCAGCCGGAGTCTTTGGTGCAACAAAGTTTGGATCTGATTTGGTGGCCGCACCAGTGCGTACTACGTTTTCCAAAAACATTACTCCTTGGTCAGTCAAGCTTTTCACTGTGGGGTTACTGATATCCACCGTTTTTACAAACGCATCCCCCAGTCCCTTTTGATACATATTGAGCTTACCCGCAATGTCGCTCACCGTGTGGTCGGTGAACGATGGCTTAAGTGTCCCGTCAGTATTAAAAATCTGCCCCATGGTCGCGTCCCCACTCTTGATTGCCGCGTCATAGTCATGTCCGGATGAAAGAATGTTCTGGCGAGTGTGGTTTACCCCATTATCCGTATTAGTTACTTGACCCGCTAAGCCAGACCCACCAGTGATCAGTCCTCCACTGATCCCACCGATAAGAAATTCATCCACAGCGCCTCCCTCCTTCACGTAGCGTGCGAGGCTGTCTACTGCTTGCTGTTTCTCTGCGTTACTTTTTGCGTGCTGGTAGTCATTGGCGTACTTCAAAATAGTCTGCGTTACCTCAGTGGATCCTTCCACAGCGAAACCTTTGCCGAAGTTGACGGCGAGATTTTTGGCTATAGACGCACCACCGGAAGCAACCACACTCTTAAGTGCGCTCTCTGCCATGCCAGAAAGGATTGTGTCCCCCACTGTATCAATAGCTATGTTGCCCAAGTTCTCTACCTGCCCCTTCTCACGGCGTTGCGACTCTGCGGCAATGGGTGCGAAGTATCCTCCGGCCACGGCTTTACCTACCATAGGGTTTCGTGTGGCGTAGGTGGCACCTACAGCAAGCAGGGTACCTATTGCAGATTGCACGCCACTTGTCTGCACACCGTAGCGCAAACGCTCCCACATGTCGTTGGTGGGATCTACAGACTTAGCCTTCAGTGCCTGGAGTGCCTGATCATAGGTCTGATCACCCATTGACCGGACACGGGCTTCTACCTTCAGTCCTGCATCTGCGGTTTGATCAAAGATTGCACCAGTAACCTTTTTACCTGTCTCAGAATTAAGCGCACGCATGACTGGCGCTTTCATGTGTTGTTCTTTAATCATTTCCCCCTTCCTCTCTGGTGTTGCGAGGTTGTATTCTTCCAGCTTTGGGGTAGTACGAGTAGTTTTTCCGGTTATTGGATCCTTTGTCTTGTATGCCCCGGAGTTAAAAGAAGTTTGCTGTTGAAGACGAAAGCCAGCCTCATCGTTACGTTGCTGTTGTCGATTCATAAAGTCACCTACCCCCCTCACGGCGCTACCGATGCCACCACCCACGCGCTGGAGAAGGCTGGGCTTTGGAGTGGGGACAACCGATTCAAGAGTGTTCTGCCATGACGGTTGTGCTGGCGCTGCGGGTGTCGCGGGTGCTGAGCGCGACGAGGGACCAAGGATGCTATCCAGCGACATTGCGGATGGCTTCTGTGGTTTTGGTTGGCTGGCACTCCCGCCCATTGCAGGACCAAGGATGCTGTCGAGATTGGCCATAGAGTGAAATTAGCGACCTAATAATAGATTTGATTCTTGCGCTGTAAGTCTGTAGCCTTCGTACTTTCCAGTACCCTTACCAAGGAAAGAGCCAAACTCCTTCAGAAATTCTGCTCGCGTAATGCCAAGCTGTTGCGACGCGGCCAATAGGTTAAAGAAACCATCTTTGGTCATGAAGCCTTCCGCGTCGATATATGGTTTTCCATCTTTGTCAGTTACCCCCGCCTGAAGTCGTCCATTGATCTCAGAGTAAGTTTGTGCTCGCGCCTCTGTCCTGCGTTCTGCGGCAGTGCCCGTATTGCGGTTGGCGTTATCCGAGTAGATGTTATCTATCTGTGCTTGTCGGTACGCATCGTTGGAGGTGTCACGTGGCATGGAGGCGACCACAGATCCGTCACGGTTGAAGCGGGACTGGCCGGCAGAAAGCTCAAATGCTCCCTCAGAAGCAGACTTAATCTTGCCCTGCTCGTAGTCCAAGCGTGCCTTCTGTGCGGTGGTCATTACACCCCTACGTGCGGCCAATGCCTCCACTCGCGCGGCAGCACCCGCAATCCTAATATCGTTGTTGCGATTCACGCGCTGTGCTTCGCCACCAGCAAAGCCCATTGTTTCACCGGAGTTGAGTGCCCGCTCGTTGGCGAGGTTGGCGTCCACGTTGAGTGTGTCCAGATATTTCTTTGCCTCCTTCTCCTCGTCTGTCTCAGTGAGTGACTTCAGGTAGTCTTCAAATGCCTTGTCTGCCGCCGAGACTGCACCACCCATGGGTCCCATGGCAGGTGCGCCACCTCCAGTGCCACCACCACCTACTCCACCGGATCCAGACGTACTGCTTGAGCTACTGGTCATGGAAGATGTCATTGAGCTGGGGGCAGAAGCGGTAGGGGCGCCACCATCCACGCGATTCTGTACGAAGGTTTGCGCGGGGGTAGACGGAGCGGATGATACAGGAGTTCCAGGTGGGATATACGAAGCCCCAGCAGTGTCCCTGTTGTAGGGAGTCATGATGGGCGCGGGAGCAGGAGCGGGTCGAGGCGCAGTGTACGCCCCAGATGGAGTGTTGTACGTGATTGATCCGTCAGGATTGCCACGTGCCGGACCCTGATTGGTGCTCATGTTGGGCGCTGCAGTATACGGCTCAAATGGAGGTGGGTTGTACACCGGACCATTCACAGTGGACTGGTTTGGCGCTCCTATGGGGTCATAGGGAGAGCTTTTCCTCGTTGTCGAGGCACCCATCACACTGTTCAGATCAGACTGCCACGACGGAGTGCCCGCCTTGTTTGCCACGTAGGTGCTCTTTGGAGAGGTCGCTGAGGGATTCGAAAGAAACGAAAGCAACTGCGAGTTTTGATCCGCAGTTCCCGCGTAGTTCTGTATACCCGCACGCTTTGCGTCCGCAGTACGCGTCGCAGAGTTCCACGTGTTTGCCCCACCATTCGCCGAGTAGTAATCGTTTAGATTGTTGTACATACTTATAAAATTAAGAAAAACCTGTTAATTCTTGCTGGGGTGGAGTGTTCGGATCTAAGTTTCCAATAGCATTGGGGCTTATATAGTTTCCTTCAACTGTCTCACTTTCGTTCTCAAGCATCTGCCCGATAAGACCTGCTGGAGTTTGGCTCATGCCGGCTTCCTGTCCACCGTCGTAGAGCTTCCACCATCCTGCTGCCACGTTGGGGTGCAAGGGGTCGTTGATCTGCGCGTAGAGTGCGAGTGATCTATATATAGGAGCCATTTCATACGATTCAGGGATTGGAGACATTTGCCCCACCGTTGCCGCAGCAGAGGCGGCTGCAAGTGAAACCCCTTGGTAGGGTGCAACAAGCGTAATCGAGGTCGTGGGGGAAGCGGAGGATATCTCGTACCAGAAGCCGTCACCTTTTGCGGCTGCACCAGCGGCGTCAGCAGTGATTCGGAGATATTTTCCTGCCATGGTGACGAGTGCACCAGCACTGGTAGTAACTGCGGTGCCTCCATTGGCAAGGGTTGTCACAGTCACGCTCGTATCCGCCACATTGAGGTCCGCCAGATTGAGGCGCCCACGCATTGTGATTGTGCCCGCAGTAGAGGAGGGTGCTGGAGCCATCTGCACAGTGTGTCCTTGCACATAATAGAATAGGGGGGTATCGGACACAGCGTAGTTTGCTGCTAAAATTTTATTCCATGTATTATTATCAAATATGGGTGTTGGGGTGTACACCGTAGTCCCCACGGTCACATAAAGACTCATGAGCTTCCGGATCTTCGCGGGGATAGCGTACCCGCGCTGGGAGGCGACGGTAGCGACATCCTTTGTTGTCTCAAGAAACCACCACTTGCCACCGCGGATGTTGCACATCGTGCGGATGGAGTCGTTCCAGAAACTGGTTAGCGTTGCTACATTCGCAGTGTCGGTGCTTGCGACCTTTGCCATCTTAAGGATGAGTGATTGAGATTCTGTAAAACTTTTCATGGTTATTAAATTAAGCGGTTAATGTTATGTAATGCCACACGACTGGGTTCACTTTGTAGTCACAGAGATAGAGCCTGAGTGTCGCACCGTTCACGTAAAGCTTTATCTGATCATACGCGTTGCTGGGTGTGTGGGTTGGAATAGCGCTCACTACTTCGATAAAATTCTGCACGTTGCGCAGGTCGATGCTATAGTCCACGCGGGTCAAACCCTGCTGTGTATCCAGCTTAAACTTTTCAAAATCATCCCTGAGTTGTTGTATGTTTTCGTCTTCCATATTTATGCAGTTACTGCGACACTATGCCACACGCCAGCCTTGTAATCGAACACATACAGTCCTGGGGCGTTGTAATAAACTTTGACCTGCACATGATCGAGGGAGTAAGTGCTGCCCGTGTTGTTGCCTGGAGCCTTCACGCGGAAGTAAAAATTGCCATCTGCCATCTGAGTACCAGTAGTGAATACCAGCGGATTGGTTGGACCCCCCTTGGTGTCCACGGAGTCTGAGGTGGACCACCATGAGGCGGGGACGTAGTTGGTGCCGTTGGTATCACCTGCTCGGTCATATCCGTAGCGAAACTCCACAAAGCCAGTGCCAGCGCTTATTTTCCCCTCAGTCTTTATCTCAATACCCACGATGGTTGCAGTAGTGGGAATACCAAACCCAAAGTCACCATATGACTGTTTAAGCGTTGTTACGCCGTCAATCGCAGTGGCGTAGGAGGTATCATCAGCGTAGGCATTTGTGGGATTGGTCCACTCGTTGGCGGCGTTCCCCTGGATAGTGAAGCCTGTTGTGGTGGGGAATTTCCATCCGGTATTAAGTGGAGTAGGAGCCATTTTCACCTGCTCATGCACGCTCACGGGTATGTGGGTAGGAGCGGTGCTTACCACCTCTACAAAATTTTGAATGTTGCGAAAATCAATGTTGTGTTCAACGCGCACGTTGCGCATCGTTGTCTCCAACTTGAATTGGTCGATATCATCCCTCAGTTTTTGTAGTGTGTTTTCTTTTTCCATATTATTCTACTTCGTCGTAGCTGACGATTACATGTTCTATGCCCGGGTTGATTGAGGTACCTTGATATTGAAACTGAATATATGTTGCTGGTGGAATTTGCTCCGTGGGTAAACAACTAAGCTCAAGCACAGTACTTGATTGCGAGTTCGTTAGCGCAGACATTGTGTGTGGACCACTCTGATCAATTGCTACTACCGTTGCCGCGTTTACCCCCGCTGATACTGCATCGCGAAATTGTACGGTAATCTCCCTGAGTGCTATCTTTTTCTTAAAGCGGTATTTGCGAGAATAGAAATTGATACCATCAGTTGTCGCGACAGAGGTTGAGTCAAACGTCCAGAAGAATGGACTGGCAGTATTGCCGCTTGCCATGCCCAGCTTGCCTGATCCGAGGTTGCAAATAAATGACTGCACCGTACCTGAAATATTCTGTGCCGCGGGGTAAAACACTTTAGGCTTTCCGGGAAGCACCTCGCCATAAGCAAGCACTTCAGCACCGTCCACAATGTATAGTGTCTTGTCTATGTTCGTGATCTTGTGTTTATAGATAAGGCTGTTTTGAGTAAGGGTGACATTCTTAAACTTGCGCATCCAGTTGATACCGGATCCATTCCAGTACCCTAGATTTTTCCCATACGCCATGTAAACCACGCCACCTACCGGATACATTGCCGTCACGATGTCGTCCACAATGACTGCACGAATAACCTTGACAGAAAAGCCATCGTAGAGGTGGACCTTGGGGAGCATCGAAAGAGTGCCATCTATGTTGTCTCCCTCAGTGATGCTGATAAGCATCTTGCCGGAGTTGGGATCCACGGCGAGTGCAACAATGTTTTGCCCAGCAGGAAGTGTTAAAAAGCTTTTGGACGCTGTTGTGCCGTCAAACTTGTGCAGCATGTTCTTGTCACCGATCCACAGGTTGTCTTCAAAAATCACCAGTGGGTGGCGGTTGCCAGTAAGAAGCACACCATTGGCGGCAATAGTGGCACTCCACCACACCTCGTCGATGGTGCCGAACGTCGCTCCGGTAATCTTGTGAACATTGGTTTGGGAGGTCGCGTAGGTGGCATCTTTGAATTGAACGATATCGCTAGTCCCTTGTACGTAAGTTCCAGTAGAGTCCACCCGTTCCGTGTAGCTTGATCCGTCCCACGTAAACACCTTGCCGTTATCTGTGAGGACCACACGTTTGAAGCCGTTAATAGAGTCTCCACATGAAGCAATGGGGAGTCCGGTAAACGTACCACCGGCGTTGACTGTTGTTGCCGCACCATACAAAACGCCTGGCCTCACCGTTAAGTTCATACCAAAAGTTGCGTTATTGCTTAGCCCTCCGTCACTAACATAGTCGGAAGAAGCAACTCCGCGCACAATATCATCTGGTCCTACGGTGAATTGTTTTGAGCCGATCATGTTATTTCACTTTACGTTGTATAATCTCCATAATAAATTTGAGTGTCTGTTCTCCGAAGAAGCCACCCACACCTGCCATCACGCTTTTCATGGCATTAGGAAGGTTAAGCGACTCACCGAGTAACGCGAACATGAATCCTGAGAAACCTGCGACAACTGCTGATGCAAGGAATACGCTGAAGCGAAACTTGCCTCCATTGATATACCCGTCGAGATACCTTGCCACACCGCCCATAACTGCGATTGTTCCGTATATTATCTCTATTGGTAGATCTTTCATTTTTTTTACACGTTAGTATTCATGCTTTTAATATTTGCTATCAAATTGGTGTTATAGCTTTTGATGTTTGCTTTCAGGTTGGTGTCGTAAGATTTCAAATTTGCTGGGCCAGAAGCTCCACCCGCAGTGTATGTCACAGTAAGTTTCGGATCACTCGTCGTGTCTGCTTGTTCGGCATAGTAAACCTGAAAGAACAAGCTTTTGTTTGAAGACCAAGGGGGAGTCGTTGAGCCAACGGTGTAATTTGTTTCACGTGTTGCAAACTTTGAACACCCCGTCTTTGACACATTTCCCAATCCCGTCGCATTTAGTGCATAACTATTGTACCCAGTTGTACTAAAGTCAGTGTAAGAAATACCAGTATCACACTGGGCTGTCGTCCCATAGGTAGAGTAGTCAGCGTGAACAAGTCCAGTGTTTGAAGCAGGATTACATGTGTATATATTTACTTTACAATTTGTTGAATCGTAGGTTGTACCGTCATTAGCTTTCGTATTTCCATAAATGTAGAAGGTTGCAGCGTCGATAGTGTCAGAATCACCAATAGGGGAAGTGTCGAACAAGAACATGCCACCCCAGATAAACCGCCACTTGTCGGTACTGGTATCAGAGGCTACTCCAGCACAATACGAGCTTGCAGCCGCATCATCCGTATAGGTGGCTGTTGTGATGGCCTCAAGTCCTGCCCAAGTATAAAGGTCAGTTCCTCCTACGTAATAAACAGCACACTCACCATCAACACTCACGGTTTCTACATTTGGGTTAGGAAAATAGTCCTGCACAGTAAGACCCACGTGTCCAGTGAGAAGATTGTGGACAGAGCTATGGGCATATCTCATCCAAGTAGATGGGATGTTGAGAGTACCACCAATCAATCGCTGTCTTTCAATAAGCCAGTTCAGGTAACGAGGGTGCATATCAGCCCACTTGTCATTGAGAACAATTTTCTTATTCCCATGATGAGAAGTGACCTCTGCGAGAGGACGCATTGAACCATCTCGGTGTTCGTAATACACAGGTTTACTGTGAAACACATCAGTTGTTCTTCCATCAGAAAGCACAAACCTACTCACGTGAAAGTGTGGTCTACCTTTTGACCAAGGAGCAGGAATACCAGCAACAACCTCATGTCTCTCCTGGATGAACGCAACATCATTTGGGTCTAATTTATTGTTTCTTTTGTTCATGTAGATTGTTCTATGCAAATACCTGTTACATCGTCTTTCTTGTCGGCAGGGAGGTTGTCGTAAAATTGCTGAAGATTTGCTTTGGTTTGAGACTTGACACCCAAGCCAGCATCACCAGTAAAAGAATCAGTCTTTATCAGAACCCTTGGGTAAGTAATCCTATCTACACCGTCAATTGTACCAACGACAACTGGCTCACTGCGAGCATAAAGAGACACCTGTGCAATCAGGACATCTCCTTTAAATTCAACGCTATTTGTTTTGAGTTCAAGGACTGCCATATTAAGCAACAGTTACCTGGTGGTCTTGTGAAGGGCAGAAGTAAAGTTCATCTGCCGTCAACGCACGACCAACTACGCGAATAATGTTGTCTGCACCAGTTGGAATCGCAACTTGAATTGCACCAGCAGTTTCTCCCACATATGCAGGAGCACCAATTGTTAGTGCTGGGAATTTTGCATCAGCACGAATTTGCCCCTGAAGAAGTATTTTTGTTGCACTTGCGTCACCGGCAGCAGCGAGAACGCACATTCCAATGAGTGGAGTACCTGCCGTTGCAGCAGCGTCAGCGTCCGTGAGCACCCAGCGAGAAGTAGCCACAGCAAGGTATATCAAGTCTCCAAACGCAAGTGTTGCCCCCGCTGTGCCCGTGATGCAGATACCAGAGTACTTGCCATCGGCAGATCCGGCGGGGTCAAGATCAATTGACGCGTTTTCTCCAAGGGTTATGTTTCCAGTCATGGTTCCACCAGCAAGTGGAAGTCCAGTCGCAGTAGTGAGAATGTTCACGCCCTCAATGGCAACGACACCAGCGGAAACGCGAGTCAATGAGGTATCAGTAGCGTGCCCAAGCTCCACAGAGCCTACCCCAAGCGCAGTTACAGTTGATGCGGTGATCCCTGATACTGGGAGTCCAGTTGCATTAGTCAGCGTTCCCGACGATGGAGTGCCAAGCGCTGCACCCGAAAGAATAACCTGCACACCCTCAACCTGAATTGCTCCAGCAGCTGAGCGAGTAATGGTCGTATCGGACGCATGCCCCAGATTGATTGAGCCAAAGCCTACTGCAGTTGTTGTGTCGGCAGTAAGTCCTGTAGCGGGGAGGCCGGTTGCGTTAGTTAGAGTCCCGGATGAAGGTGTGCCAAGTGCTTGACTTTGATAGACGACATTTCCATCAGACACAGCTGTGTCGAGTTGTGCCATCGTGAATGAGCCGAGAACAGCGGCGTTACCCGTTGAAGTTACGTGCCCAGTGAGATTTGCATTTGTTGTAACTGTCCCCGCAGTCAAACCCGCAGCAGTACCGGTAAGGTTTGTTGCAACACCAGAAGCCGGCGTACCAAGGGCAGGAGCTACCAGTGTTTTGTTTGAAAGAGTGTCAGTAGTGTCTGTTCCAACAAGAGTAGTGGATGCAGTTGGAAGCGTCATTGTTGTGGTACCTGCCACAGCTGCGGCATTGAGAATTGTTGATCCTGATGTAGATCCAGCAAGAATGAGTTTGCCCACTGCGCCTCCGATTGTGCCGAATTGTTTTGCACCGGTCACAGTCTGAACGCTCGCAAGTATCATGTCACCAGATCCAGCGCCGGTCCACGAAGGATTTGCTGCAGCGCCACCTGATGTAAGCACCTGTCCGTTTGTGCCCGCAGGAAGATTGACCCACTGTGTAGCGTTTCTGTACAAAACGTCACCCTGCGCTCCAGCAGTAATTACTACATCAGTAAGATCGTCGAGTGTGCCAGCAACTGCTGAGGTAAGTAGTCTGTGCGTAGTAGGATCTGCATACAGAACGACGGGAGTTGATCCGTCCACACTTGACACTGCAAGGAGAGTTGGTTCGTGATTTCCGTCGCGTTTTGCTTCTGCCATAATTAAGTTGATTTAACGAGTAATTGGTTTGATGAGTTGACGTATATGGGCACAGGGGTTGATCCATCCACATCAGAAACTGCGAGCATTGTAGTTATTCGGTTTTCATCTCTCAGTGCATTGTCTCCAGTGAGGTCGCTTCCAGTGACTGCGTCGGACACTTGCACAAGGTGTGATGTTGGGTCTGCATACACGGGAAGTATAGTCGTACCATCAGCACTTGATATGCCGATCATCACAGGCACGTTGTTTTGATCTTTTACTGCATTTGCCATGTTGTAATAATTATCTCATGATTTCTTCATCTTGTATTGGTAAATTCGCCCATAGTGGGGATAGCTATACCCCCGTAACATCCACATCCTTCCAAGCACTCCCATTCCACCTTTTTGTCGGTTTTGCCCCAAAGGCACTTGCCCCCCTCACCTTAAGCTTCGCCTTTACCCAGATCGCCCCGTTGTACCGCTTCAGGGTTCCAAAATAGACATTCCCCCCATAAGTAAGCGTTGCCGCAGTTCCCACCAAAACGTACGCACCCGATCCAGCAGAGACTTTTCGAGCGGTGTAGAGAGAAACGGGTGAGCCAGTATATGTGTAATTTCCACTATCGGCAGATAATCGGCGCGATCTTATGAGTGATGAGGATGCACCCGTTGTTGTGTATGCACCCGATTGAGCAGAAATGTAACGTCCGCACTTCAGTACTGCTGTTGCGCCTGTTGTGGTGTAAGCTCCCGCTCCTGCGGCAAGGCGATATGTGCGGACAAGGGTTGCAGTGCTTCCTGTTGCGGTATACGCACCACTCAAAGCGACGACGGCTCGACCAACCTTGGTTGTGGCAGATGTTCCTGTGAGCGCATAACTTCCACTATCAGCACTGAGGCGGTACCCGCGCTTGAGTGTCGCACTCGTTCCAGTGACCGTGTACGCAACAGTTGAGGCAACGACCACTCGACCCCACTTTGTTGTGGCGCTTGTACCCGTGACGTTGTATGTCCCCGTAGTGGCTCCGACAACGCGACCCACTTTGGTTGTCGCAGATGTTCCCGTCGTTGTATACGTACTTGTTGTGGCACCAACAAGTAGTCCACGCTTCAGTGTGGCTGCGGTACCAGTGAGTAGGTAGGAGCCAGCCTCCGCAGTGAGGGTGTAGTTCGTTGGCCCGCCACCACCACGCAAGACCGTAGGGTCCGAGAGCTTTACATCATTCGGACTGGCTTCGCCGGCATAGAGGAATACATCAGGCATATCATAAGGGGGTTATCGTGTTGACTGTTGTACCAGCAACATCAGGGGCACCCGCCTTGTAAGCAACAACGTAGTGTGTGTTTGATGGATTACTGGCTGAACGAAACTCAAAGGCACCAGTACTCGCATTTGATGTTATTTCATCCATTATCCCGTCGTCGATAGTTCTAAACAATTGAACGACACAGCTACCGAGCACTGCTCCCGTGCTGTCTTTTGTGACACCCGAAACTACCCAATACTTTGCAGGCATTGGCTTTTGTGGATGCACTACAGACGGTTGTGTTCCTAGTAATCCAAAGTGTGGCTTTTTAATTACCGAGGGGTTTATTGGTTGCACACCCAAAGCACACAAGCCAAAGTTCGCGTCGAGTACTTTCGATGTGTCGGGGTTTTTGTCGTTTCTACCAAAGTTAATACTGGGAGGGCGGTCTGAGTCGTCCCAGGGAAGTGACGGACGAGTTCCGTGATGTCTTGTGCTGCCAACGGGAATAGTTAGCCCTCGTGTCCATCGTGGACGCTGCTGAAGCAGAACTGAGTGGAATATCTTTTGCGCTATTGGAAAGATAATCATTCCCCTCCCTCGCGAGTTCGCAAGCATGTTAGTTCAATGCTTCAACGAGTAAGGATTGTACTTGAATAGTTCCTGCTGTTCCTGATTGTAATACTTGTACGGAAGGGATGAAAGCTGCGGTGAGGTCGAGTGCTGCTGATGCAGCTGCGCCTGCCATTGGGACCATGATAGGAGCAATAGCACCTGCGGTAATCAATGCACCGTCAGCAATTGCCCATCCTGTAGACTGAAGTGTTCCTGCTGTTCCAGTGGTGAGGCAGCGGATAGTAAACTCAGCATACATACACTTTGTAACTGAAGCGTTGAGCGCAACAGGAGTTCCTGCGACACAAATTAATGTGCCAGTTGCATCAGCACCAGTTCCCCAGTGAACATTGAAAGAAAAGTTTCCAGGCGTCGCTCCGAGTACAACTCGTAGCCACATGGAAATTTTAATAGCCTTACCTGGTCTGTTAAAATACTGTCCTCCGAGTACAGGAAAAGCTGCTGCGGGATAAAGTGCTCTTGCTGTTACCGCCATTGTTATTGCCGTGATATCTGTTACCAGATGAGGCTCACGAGTGTCGACATAAAATAATCCGTCTGCCATATAGTTATTATAATTATTAAACGATAGTAAATGTTGTGGCTCCAAAGTCCACTGTAAATGTTTCAGAGGCAAGGAGTGTAACTGCTGCGCCGTAATCCCACCACGCAACGAGGGGCTTGGTTGCAGAAGTATCATTATAGAGCACAGCATATCGGAAAGGACCGAAGCCAGTTGTTGCTGTAAAGACAACATCTGTACTCGCTGCTGTTCCTGTTCCCGCAGCTTGTGAGTAAGTAAGCGAACAGTCAGTGCCTCCTGCGGTATATCCTCCGGCGGTGGCGAGGTCTGCGGGAGTGTTATAGACCGTGTTGCCGGCTACCGGTACGGCGTTAGTGAGATACACCTTGAAAACATCAGTATCAAGATTGTGGAGTTTTAGTCCTACATCCCCCACAAAGCAGTTGAATTTATTATATGTTGCCATGATTTTTTGTTAATTAGTATCCACCCACAAATCGCCAGTAGTGGGTGTAGAGGGTTGCACCGTTCCTACGGTGATTTTTGCAAGACCAGAAACAACGGGAATAACCTCATCGCCAACCGGAGTGGGAAGTGTGGGCTTACCCGTCAAAGACGCATAAGCCTTTTCGTTCAACTGCGACAGAGAATCTTTTATTCCCGGATTGATCATAGTTTGGAAGCAAAGTCTTTAATAAGTTGAGCCTTCTCCTGATACTCAGTCACGCTTGCGTTCGCCTCCGCTAGTTTTGCGGCAGCAGCAAATTCCTGTTTCTTCACCTCCTCAGATCGAGCGTCAAGTACCTGAGCTTGTTTGTTCATTTCCACATCGGCTGCATCCATTTTTTCCTTTAATACCAACGCCTCATTTTGAGAGTCTTTTAGTACCGCGGCTTGAATAAGAATACCTGCACGAATAGCGGAAGCATCCTCAGATAGCGCAAGCACTTCTTTCTTTAACTCATCCACCTTACCCTCAAGCTCCACATGTTCTTTGTGGAGTTCGTTGACTGTGTAGCGTGAGGATGTCGCAAGTGCTTCAAGGCGCAATGCCTCTGCTTCGTTCACTGTGACAATGTTCCGGGCACGCTCAATAGCCTTTGCGAGTTCTGCGGGGAGTTCTACGTTTGCTTGGGGTTGATCAATCATAATTATATTTCAGTTACTGTATAACGAGGAGATGTCCCAGTCGTCGTGATAATGCCATTATAAATTACACCACCATTCATCTGGCTGAGGGATCCACCTAGACCATCATCATTTCCAGTACCTCCCTTGAGTACCGCGTGAAACACAGATGTGCTTGCCCCACTACCAAGCAAAACAAAGAGGGGGTTTGTACCTAGATTCTGTACCATCCATCCTCCACGCGCTGCGTTTGCAGCCATCGCCGTAGCGCTTGCAATTATTGCCGGAGTATTTGCTGTTGACACTGGAGCAATGATTCCTTGTTTATCTGCCATATATTTATTTTTTAGTTTTTAAATGATCCCACGCTGACTGCAATGCAGCCCGTTGTGAGGCTAATAATTTCATTCCGTCGTTGGTCTGTTGTCGTTCACGCGAGAGCTGTTCTCTATCCCCGGCGATGCTCACACTCTCCACCCTCATGCTCCGTAAGATATCAGCCACATCCTTGTGGTGCCTTTTCATGTCCGAGTCTGCCTCCCCCATCCGGTCACTAAAGTCCTGAAAGAGAGTTGCGAGTGTGCTGGAAAAACCCTGTAATTCAATGGCATACGCCTGTAACTCGCTGCGATAAGCAGTGAGTGATTGATGGTTTAATGAGATTTTTTGCAATGCCTCCTGGCTCTCTTTCAATACTTTAGCCACACGCTCATGCGCCTCGTCCTCGCGCAGTTTCATGTGCTGTTCTAGTTCGACCCCCAACTTCAAAATCAAAGACCGCCCCTGTGCAATTTGCATCTGGATCTCCGATAATTCTTTTAGTGAGTCAAATTTTTCTTGTTCTATATTCATAAGCCGATGAGGGTTTTGAAGCCCCCTACGCCCTTTTTAAGCCACCGGCTGGAAACTTATACCACAGGATTCTCCAACAGCTTCTCAAGCTTATCCTTTGAGTCACGCGCGTTGAATTTTATTTCACGCTTTGTAAGCTCAGCAATAACTTGCGCCTTATCCTTGTAGGCACTAATTCCAGTACTAGGCACTAGATCAGGAGCGTCTACATCGCCTTCAACATCCTTGGGGACCGTCTTATTAAGCTCCGCAACTCTGAGTGCCATGCGATCAGCTTCTGAGACAGGATTTGTTCTCTCCTCCTCATAAACCTCCTTCATGATCTTTGCTTTCAACTCAAGAAGACTGGCATCATCCCACAGTGGGCGGTCCGAGCCTTTGCCGTCCGTTTCCTTTGCATCACGGATTGGTGCGTTCTTAAGTTTAATCGCTCTCGCAAGGTGCGTTGCAAGGTGATCTCCCACGGTGAATGGGGTTAGTAATGATCCGCCAGCAACTATCACGAAGTCACGCCCGTCATATCGAGCGCCTAAGTCGCCAGTGAAATCGAAGTTCGAGATATTTGTTATCCGAACAATTTTCAAGTCGTTCTCATTCATATACTGAATGTTGTCTTATAAATTACCAGGCTTCGCCGTTCCCGGTGCAGTACCCGTCCTGCGTCCGCTCCCCCAACTATGAGGGAGCGAGGCAGAACACTACCGAATGTGCACGCGCACAAGGTGGTTCTTGTCGATATTGCCTGCAACGAGGCAGATACCGAGCGACTGCTCATCGAATTCACCCTTCGCTGTGGTTCCCTTCACAACCTGTCCAGTTGTGTCGTCGCCAGTAACGAACGATCCACCTACAGTAAGTGCTTCGCCAGCGAGGACTAAGCCTTCGCCATTTGTAAGCAACCAACCGAAATCAGCAGCAGCAAACGCAACCTGCGCAATACCGACTGCACTTTGGATCTTTGATGTAACAGCAGACTTATCTACTTCTCCCATGGTGCGGATTTTGACACCTGAGCTTCCCACTGCAAGTGCTGTTGCAAAAGCAAACTCTGGGTAAAGTTCAAGCGTATCAACAGTATTTGTCTTGATGCGTCCAGCCTGACCTTCGCCAGTACCCGTATCAACAACAACCCATCCATCCTCAAATGCTCCAACAGTCCATCCTGCTGACGCCTTTGTGAGATACACAATGCGGCTCTGGGCATCCGTTGAGGACGAAACACCAGATGCAGAAGTTACTCCGTCTGGGACAGCAACTGATCCTGCGGCAAGGGCAGTGTTTGCCTTTACGTAGACCCACTCGCGTCCATCTGGAGTGCTTGCGCGCTCTCCTTTCTTAAACACAGGTGTAGTTGACACCTGACCGACTGACTGAAATGATATTTGGTTCATAACTTTTATTTGTTACAGCCTTTGGCTCTTAACCGCCGGCTCTTTGTGGGTAGCACCCACTTGTTAATAACTACACTACAACTTCCTCACCCACTTCTTCACGCGCCTCCTCTGCCTCCGCTTCCAAAAGGTCTTCTAGTGGAGCTTCTGCTTCTGGAGCGACAATGTCTTGTTCTTCCATATTATTCGTCAATTAGGCTAATAATTAGGAGAACGGTGTGACAAGTGTACCGCTACCAATTGTGGTTCCGTCGCAGTACCAACTTGTTGCTGATAGTGCGATAATGTGCCATGTGGAGCCGATGATTCCACCCTTAGTTGTCCCATTCATTGTGATAACAAGATCAGAACTTCCGTTTGCAGAAAATGCATCATTCTCGATACCGGCACCCGTACTCATGCACATTACACCTCCCGTGAGAATATCTGCTGCTCCAGCGGTAATTGTTGCTGCCGAAGAAGTTGCCGTTGTGACAAACCAGAATTCCATACCAACATCTGCCGCAGTGATTGCTGGCAGTGCGTAGGCCGTAGTTGCACCGTCGATAAGCATAACCGACCCACTCATTGCCGCAGTCATTGTTGTGTTTCCACTTGAAGCGAGAACATTTCGCTTGTGCTTAAGTGTTGCAGCACTTGCGTCGATGTTGCCCGTAACAGCGAGAGTAGAAGACAGAGTGACTGCCCCAGCAACCGCAAGTGTAGATCCAAGCACCGCTGCTTTGTCGGTGTTAAATCCTTGATACTTAACTACGGGGACAAAATTTTCTATAAGACTCATGTTTTTTAGTTTAACCTTCTCCGGTCAACTATTAGGGATTTCCTAATAGTTGCCAGGTGAAAGGATGAATAATCTTTATGATGCACCGACCATCTGACCCTGAAGGCGAGGATTCTCCGCAATGAAGTTTCCTGCGTAGATGATGTGTCCAACTTCTGCAAGCTGATCTACAGGATTCATCATGTCGCGGAAGTTGAAACCGAGAGTAGAGGGGACGCGTCCGGGGACTCCCATAGGTACTCCTTCGTTCTTCTTCTTGAAGTTGACCTGCTTCAATCCGTTGATGCTGATACCCTTGAAACCAAATCCATTGGAGTTGATCAAGAAGATCTTTCCAGAAGGGATCTGCTCATCCTTCACAACAGGTACACCGCGGAAGAACAACACATCGAAGCCCTGGTTCCCAGCAAGTGCTGCTGAAGAAGGGACCATTCCAAATGCGTTCATCTTAGGGTATCCGTTCTGCGTGTATCCAGCGCGAACAGTAGGAGTCAAAAGAGACTCGTATGTTGACCAGATAGCCTTCGTTGTTGCAATCACATCAGGGGCCTCGTTGCCGATACTCACAGCGTCATGAGCCGTTGCAAGCTTTGCGAGCGTAAGTGCGCCAGCTGAAGCGAGGTAGTAACCCTTGAGTGAAACGAATGAAGAACGTGACTTACCTCCGTAAGTAGCGTAATTTGTTGCGTCGTCTGCTGCGTTGTGGAGAGAGTCCCATGAGTTCCCTGATCCAGTACCTGTATAGAGGTTCTGTGCCATAAGGTTCATAAGAGATTGCGCCTGAGAATCAAACTCTGTCTCAAGAAGGTCAACAATCTGCTCGTCGCCCTGATTAAGAGTCTGCTCAATGCTGGCAATCACAATTGGCTTTGTGACCATCTTTGGCTCAAATGACATTGTGGTGCGCACGTTCTGGCGATCAGTGTCCAACTTGTCTGCAATGCCGGTGTTTCCACCATTGGTGGTGTCCTGATACTTCACGATCACATCGTACTTCACTCCGGTCTTCCACTTCTTTGCGTTCTGCAAAAGCTTCATGAGCACAGGAGAGCCTTTGGTGACGGTATCGTACACCTTGGGGACAATGAAATTTCTTGTGACTGATGTTACTGCTTCATTAAAAATCATATATTTAGGGGGTTATTTTCCCTTCAAACGTGCCAGGTATTCGGTAGCACTTGAAAACTGAGACATATTAGCAGGATCATATCCATCATCCTCTGCCATTCCTCCAGTTGCTCCACTTGATACCGGATCTGTTTCACGTACTTTCAAATTTTTGATTGTACGCTGTTCCGCATCTAGTGTTGCAGCCTTCAGGTCTGTCATGTTCTTGTGTGCTGCCATCAAATTTTGGAAACCGTACTTGTTCGCATGTTGAAACAAGATGCCTTCATTCAGCTGTGGATCCAGTTTTTTGATCTCTGCGATCTCTGATTCCACACCTTGCTGAATAGCACGCACTCGCTCCTGTTCACGCGCATAGGTACCCTGTATGTCCTTGACTGCCTCTTGCTTCGCTATCTCCACAAGTTCTGCGTAGTCCTTCGGTACATAGTCAGGTTGTCTCCATGGCTCGTCGTTGGGCTTGGTAATGTCCTTTGGTACACGTTCAATCTCTGCAATACGCTGAGATTTTCTTGTGTAATCAGGAAGGAAGTTTTCTTTCCACTCCTTTTGAAGTGTTGCAGCGTCTACTTTTCTTCCATCAGGAAGGTCGTATAAAACCTCTGCTGGCACCTCTGGTGTCTCCACTACAGGACTCTCTGGAGTTTCCACCTTCACTTCTGCGGGTACTTCGGGGCTTGGTGTCTCCGGTGTCTCCACTGGTGCACTGCCGCTTAGTTCCAATTCGTAATCATCCATGTTGTTTTTGACTGCCCCCATCCATTGCTTGGTCCACGATGTGGACTGCATAGAAGTTGCTTGGTCTAAGATCAACTTATAATGAATGAGTTTTACGACATCATTCTGGTCGAATTTTTACAAAACCTTGGGCACAACTCTTTGCTGCATCGAGTCAGATTTTGCTTTTGCTGCGTCCATTTCACTTTTCTTTTTTGCCTTCTCCTCAGCAACCACAATCGCTGGGTTGAGCGTAATGCCAGCCTTCGCCGCAAACTGCACTTTGCCATCGGGTGGTAGGTCCGCATACGTGAGTGACATTTTGACGGGATCCTCCTCTTGCTTGGGCGGTGCAATCTTTTGCATTTCCTCCTCAGACATACCCACTGCGTAGGGTTGGTTGAGTGTCCATGTGACAAGATTTTTTGCCTTCTCTCCTGGTGCGTCGTAGCCCGCAACTTCAAAGTAATCCACAGGTGAGAGCCGTCCCTCCTTGACGTCAGCCTGTGCTTGTTCATATTTAAATTGGCGATCTTCAGGGAGTGTCTTTCCTGCGATGATGCGCACCTCAGTGCCATCCTCAAAGTCGTCCTGAATGAGTGTGATAGTTTCTCCGGCCTCCTTCTGTCCCATCGTCTTCGCGTAGTGATGCTCCGTGTAGCGGATCTTTGCGAGCTGGTAGAACCAGTTGAACAATTCGTAGTTCACGTAATCAATCACCTGCACAAGTTCGTTGAGTCTCAAGAAAGATTGTTCAATCAATGCAAGGCGACCACCGCGTGTCTCCTGTCCTTCCCGCACACCCTTGAAGGCAGATGATGCTGCCATAATGTCGTCGATCTCAGAGCGAGAGTCGCGCATGTTCTCCACCACGAAAGCGGGGAGTGCTGGACCAACCTCACGCGAGACACCGTTGACTACGCCTTTGCCCCAGATCACACCGCCTGTTTCGAAACGCAGTGCCATTGCTGATGCTTTGTCCATAACCTGCGAGTCTACTTTCACAATACCGTTCACAATGCGCTCGTTCTCCTTGACGTTGCGCTTTGTCTCGTCGATATCTTCCTGAAGTGGAAGCGCCTGTGTGATCATGTCAGTCTGTCCCACTGGTGTGTTCTCGTTGTTGAATACTGTTGCAAAAATGTAGGGCTTGCGTGGGCGATCAAAGTGATTGAACAGGTATGCAGACATCGAGCGCACATCTTCCATGTCCTCAAGCATGGGCATTGGCTCGCCACTTGCTTTCGAATCTTTTTCCAATTGTGCATACGCCTGTTTCTTTTCAACGCGCATTGGTTGCTCTTTGCGCACACCATCGAGAATAGCCTTGCGTCCTTCTGGCGTGTCTACTTCCTTGAGACTTTGATCCTCCTCCGGTGTAACCAAGAGTCCATCCCAGTCCCAGTAAGGGTTGCGAATCTTTCCAAGAATAATTGTATCGAGTTTAAAAATAGTGTAGTCCCAGCACCATGCCTCCTGATATTTCACCTCAATGTTTTCAACCAATACTTCGTCGTCATTCTCCAGTCCATAGCGTGAAAGTATCTCTGCCTTCTTCGTGGGGAAGCGGCGAAGGAGTGCAGCGAGGCTGTCCGGTATTTCTTCAATTGCAAATTCACTGTCGTCCTCCTTGGTGGAATTCTTTGAGAAGCGTACGTTGCGTGGATCTATTGGGCGCACATTAAAGTCATTCAAGCGTGCATCCCAGTAAGGCTTGAGTACAATGAGGCGTCCGAGATAAAGATTGCGTAAACCCTTACGCATCACTTCCTTCACGTTGCGATCCGTATACTTAATTTGAAAATATTTTTCTAACTTTGTTGCAAGCGACTTACTCTCTGGTGTGTCGCGACCAGAAAGAATAGTTGGCTTGGGAGGATTAGATATCAGTGAGTTGATCACCGACTCCATGTTTACGAAAATACGATTAGCACGCACTTTGCTTTTCTTCTTCGCAATATTCTGCAGCCAATCAGGGTTATTTTGATAAGCCTTCAGATTTGCCGTATACGTTTTGTTGACAATATCCCATAGACTATCGGAAGAATTCCAACGGTTATCTATGAGCTTGCACAATTGAGCGTCTGATAATTCGTTGATTTTCTTCATACAATTAAATTATACATTGGTAAAGTAATCCTTCACAGAGTCTTCATGAGCAATATGGGGATAACTCTACTGGACTTCTTCCCAATTATTATTTGCTGCCAGGATCGCTCCGAGATCACCCATCACATTGTCGTTTCCAATAAGCATCTTCGAATCGGTCCCGCGCAGTGCGTCCGGCATGTACGACCCAAACCCGGTACCCCCCAATTTTGCTAGATAGTAGTAGAGCGTAGCGAACACGTAGTGGTCCTCTCCCGTAGTGCTATCCCACTCGTATGACTCAATGCCCTTGTTGTCTGTCACCTTCACCCGGCGCAATGTCTCCCACTGCTTCAAGTACAGCTTTATCTCAGAGTCCGATGCCAGCCCAAAGAGCAGCTTCGCGTTCAGTATCTCGTCAATCAGCTGGTCCAATATGCGGTTACGGTTGCTATACACCACACCTTCCTTATTCCCCTCACCCCACCACACGATGGTCTTGGGGTTACTCTTGTTCTCCTGGAAGTAGCTCATCAGCGCAGTGCGGTAATTCTCCACGTAGTACTTACTCATAGTGTTGTCCGGCATGGCGTCTATCACCAAATGGGGCTTATATAGCTTCATTAAATCGTCGAGGTCCGCCCACTTGGTAAAACGCCCCACCTTCACCAGCCCATGCTCGCTACCGAGCGCGTAGTGCTTGATATTGCCCACATCCACACCGAGATACCACTTGCCCGTGGTGAGGTCCCGTGGAGTCCAGTTATCAAGGATAGTACTCCGTGACACACGAATATCCCCTGGTGAATATGGCTCACCCAGCACGAAGTTGTAGAAATACTCCTGGTCCCCCTCCGAGTCCCTGATGATTTCCGCCGCGTCGATCCACGCCGCCATGAGGAGACTGATGTGGTAGCCACTGATTGACTTGCCGGGCCTCTGCGCCACCCACTTCCCTATGCGTCGCTCGTCCTTCGTCAGCTCCTTCTTGCACTCCTTGCACTGGTAGCACTTTTTGTCCTTGTCGATACTCTCCGGCCACGTAAGTACCTGCTCCGCATTGCAGCCATTGCACGTGATCGTCCACTCCTTCTTATCCGATTGGTTCCATGCGATATCAATAGCGTCCTTCTCCGTCGTGGGGTTCGAAAACAGCCAGCGCCCCTTATATTTCGAGGCTTTGGTACGCGACTTCATCGTTTCAATCACCGACTGATCGCTTCTGCTGGCCTCATCGTGTATCAAAAGGTCCGCCGTGGTCATAATCGCCGCCGTTTTGGACACTGTACCCTTGAAAAATATGAATCGGTCCCCAATTCCCTTGCGCTCCACGTTATCCGTAGGCAATCCCGCGAAAACCTGCGGGTTGGCGGCCAATATTTTGTTGGTTTTGGACGACACAAACTCGTTCACATCGCTATCCGTGGGAAAAGTGTACAAGATATTCCACCCAAACTTGAGCACCGCAAATAGCGCCTTCAGGTTGAAGCTTACCGAGCCTCCAATCTGCGCCGCCTTCTTGATCACAATCTCCGGGGACCAATCAGTGAGAATATCCAGCAAAAATAGCCGGTCTTTGAAGTCCAGCACCTCACCCTTCTCAGACACCAGGTGGTTCTGCATGATCCACGCGAGGATACTTACGTCGTCTGCGTGTACTTTGTTGTCTTCTGGCTTAGCCATAGAGTTTTTTGTTATCCTCCTCCTCCATCATTTCCCGTGTCTCCCGCTCCTCCTCCAACTGTGCCCACTGCTTGGGGTACACAATCCGAAAGCGTGGATCCGCCGGCGTCAGCAGGTCGTCCCGCATGTCATACCGCTGTTGCTTCACCATGGCACTCAGGTGGTAGTACGGGTCCAGGTGCTTATCCGTGATGTGGCGCTTGGCCAGATGCTTCATCGGACACATGCCTTCGTAGTAGGCGTAGGGTATATCCCTGTTGCTACCCACCATTTTGAGCGCATCCACGCAGGAGAAGTCTCTATCGCAGGTAGCACACCAAAACTCCGTGGCAGTACGTCGGGGTGCCTCCCTGATCATGCGCACGCGCTCAGCAAACCACTTGCTCTGCGCCAGTGCCTGGGCACGCTTCTGCCGGTTGTCAGCCACACGCTGGGCTAGGTGCTGGGTTTTCTGCTTAAGGTGTGCAACGTGGTTAGCCATTGTCTATGGGGGTGCGTCCCAGGACGCGGTTAGTAAAGCCCTTCCAGCCGTGTGTCTCCTCATGCAGGTACTCCTCATACTCAGCATCCGTCATGTCGGACAGGTAGACCGCCTGGCCGTCGCCTTCACTCGCTGGTGTGGCTGGTAGCGTCAGGTAGACCGCCTCCGTCGGGGATATAAACTTCGCCGTCGCTAGGCGTACTTTGTCCGTCGCTAATTTCATGTGTTGTAACAGCTTCATTGAACATGGCTCGTTTAAGGTTGTCCTCGAAGGCACTTACCTGCGCGCGGACTTCCGGCTTATAAAATAGGTTGTAGATATTCTGCGACTTAGCTGGCGCCGCTGGCTCCTTAAATGCCCCCCGGAGCTTGTATCCCATCTCCAGTGCTTTACTTACTGCGGGGGCGTCAGGTTCGTCCACATAATGGGTAATCTTGCCCTTATCGTCCTTGTGCCCCCGCTGGTGGCGTAGATCCAGCAGTTCATTGTGGCGAGCAGCCAGCTTTTCCTCCGGGATATATTCGTCCATGAGGTTCTGCCAGCTTTTGGTCTTTGTGACCGTGTATAGCCCCTTGGTAAGGCTTTGCCCCTTATAGCCCACATTGGCGAGTGCTTGCTTGATGGGTACACCCTCCTTCATCTGCGCGAGAATAACCCTGTGGCGGGGGTCCACAGCCTCAAGCTTCTTGGGTTTACCCTTAAAGCTGAAAGGGCGGGGTGGGGGACCGTCGGTGAGGAGGGCGTCGTAGTGGTCCTCGTCCACAGGGGATAGGTCGTCGGTAATATGCAATGGTTCGGTGGT
>JAYUSS010000037.1:0-7015 GCA_043755535.1 Candidatus Peregrinibacteria bacterium
CCTAGGAGAACGGGGTACTGTGCAATGCAAACATCGAACAACAGTGCCATCTCTTCGCACAGAGTCACTGAATGGCTTTTTTAAAACTGCTCAAATCCGTCAAGCGGATGTGATGTGCAGGGTCAGTGCCCACTTACCAACGGGGATGTTGTCCAGGATGGCGCTTCCGTAGTAAATCGTATCCCCCACTCGCAGCACGGATGCTGGAATTTCACGCGTTGGCTTTTGCCACTGCCACGTGAGGAAACACTTACTGCGTGCGATGCTCTGGTAATCCCTTTTCCACAATTCGCGGTCGCCAATGGAACCTTCCCACAGAATTCCGTTTTGGTTCCACCAGTCCTGATTGGCTTCCATGAACGGGACAGTGGGTTTTCCAATGACGACGTGTAAGTGGATTCTTTCCCCAAATACACCTTCATTGATCAAACGTCTAACCTGGGAAAGCACCATATCCAATGCATCTGAAGCAGCCTCTTGGGTTAGCAAGAAACTCATGACTTCTACCTCCAAAATGTTGTGAAGAACCTACAGTAACCGACACTTGGGTATAAAATACTATTTTTTGTGATTAGTCAATATCCGTGAAATATGACTGGCTTCACTTCTGAGCTTCACCGAGTCATCGCGACGTAGTTCCGCTTTGCGGAATGAGTGGCCCTTCGACAGGCTCAGGGTCATTCGTCCTCGACAAGGAGTGGCCCGAGCCCGCCGCGGCGGGTGAGGACCATGAGCGAGGTCCGCAGACCGAGTCGAATGGTGCCGTCGAGAGGACTTGAACCTCCACAGGGTTGCCCCTATACGCTCCTGAAGCGTACGCGTCTACCAATTCCGCCACGACGGCAAGTCGAGCCGGGGCATCATAGCAAAGGGATGCTATGGAGCAACCAAAAGCCTATACTTACGCTCGTGCTGACATTTATCAAAGAGAGACGGCTTGAGCAGATTCTTCTGATCTTACTTGCAGTATCGGTGTTATGGAGAGGAGGAAAAAGTATCGATGCAACGTGGATACTAGCTCTGGCAGCGGGTTTTTTGACTATTATTAGTCTTATTGGGGATCGATTGCGTATGTCCCGCAGGAGGGATCAGTCAGATGCACAATCACTTCCATCGTGGATTCGTGTGTGCGTTCTTTTCATTATTCTCTGGACCGTCGTCAGTTACTTCTTTTCTAGCACTCTCAATTACGGGTTAGATGAAGTACTTCGGACTGCTGCCTATCTATTGCTCTTCTTATGGGTGATCAGTCTGCGTGAGCAGGGAATTGCTTCCTACATAAGAGACTGGATCGCACCGACTCTTACACTGACTGCCGTGACCGCATCCGTTATTGGAATGTTTGTGTATGTACTTCAGCCGGTCATGCGCTTTAGCGGAACATTTTTTGATGCACGTTTCCATACCGATTACTGGCCCAATGCCTGGGCGGAGTTTTTACTCATCGCTCTTCCACTTACGCTTTTGTGTGTTGTGAGGAATCCTCCATACCGTCGATACTGGTGCATCGCGATGGCTATTCTTTTGTCGGCTCTCTACCTCAGCTTTTCTCGTGGTGGCATGCTCGCATTCGGCGGAGAAGTCCTTCTATTTGTATTACTGATCGCTGTGCAAGCATTCAGGGCAACAGTTCTCAGACGCATGCTCAAGGTGCATGCGAAGCGACTACTCATTCAAATTCTTGCAGTTCTTGCAGGTGCGACCGTGCTGGTTCTTTGTCTTAACAGTCTCCGGTCACTTCAGTTTGATATTCAATCATTGAGGGAAAAGGTGACATTTACAGCAGCGGAGGGGAAGTCTTCGGTAAATGAACGGGCGCAGTTTTGGGAAGAAGCAGTGGACATGGCAATGGAGGAGCCGTTAACCGGATATGGGCCCTACAGCTTCCGGTTTTGGCACCCTGCTTCTATGCGGTCAGTACTTGCGACGTCCGATCACCCACATAATGCCGTACTTAAAATGGCAGCTGAGCGAGGGCTTCCTACGGCTGCTGCATTTATTCTTCTATTCGGTGGGCTTCTTCTTTCATCTTTCATTCTGCTGATACGAGAAAACACGGAACCCTTTGACGACAAAATGGTTCGCCTTACGATACTCACCGCAGTCTCCGGTGTATTGGCCCATGTGATGATCGATTACAATCTTCAGTTTACAGGAATCGGGTTGCCACTCTTTGTGCTCCTCGCGTTCCTTGCACCGCTGCGAGCAGCATCAGAAGAGCGAAAAGCGTCGTTCAGGAGGTGGAAAGTGCGGCGTCTTTTAGATAACACGCTTCTGTGCATTGCCTTTACACTTCTACTTCTCACAGTATGGGAAGGACTCTTCCTTGTGACGTCTTCACTCGGACGCCACGCACTGTCGGGAAATAATCCGGAAGCTGCTCTTCGATGGTTCGGGCGCTCACACACCGAGCTCTTCAGTCGTGATCTGTATCTGAGCGAAGCATCTATACATCTACAGCAGGGTAATTCCACGGGTGCAATCGTATCCATTGATCGGTATCAGTCATTGAACACATGGGATACCAGAGGGTGGAAACTTCTTGGTGAGGCGTACTTGAAACAGGGAACATACCCGGAGGCCATCATGGCACTGGAAACTGCTTACAATCACGGTGCCTATACCGATGTTGGCATCTTGCGTCTTTTATTGCAGGCATACAGCCAAGGCAATTCCAATACCTATAAATCTCGAAAGACGGAATTCGATACATTGTTTGTCGCCTTTGCGGATGCTGTAGAACAGAATACTCACTTCATCGCGCTCTCGGATAACGTCGAGGAGCTGCAGCAAGTTTCCCGCCTCCTTGCACGGCTCTTCCCGATCGATGCGGAGCGCTATAAAAAGATCGCCCGCGATGCAACGACCAATGCCCAGAAGGAGCGACAGTCGTACGACGCGCGCCCAGCCGGCAATCTTTGGTAATACCCTCCTTTCTTTATGATTACCCGAAACTATCTACTGATTGCGTGTATTGCTGCTTTAGCAGCTTGCTCCAGTACTCAAAATGAAAGAGTGAAAGTGGGCGAGGGAAGCGGGACTGGTGTGACGTATCGTCAGGAGTTTCAAACCGCCATGCCCATAGGAACACCCACACTTCCCGGCCACGGGAAGGAGATGAGCTTATCCTACGGAGCACTCTCCGGGACCGGTGGGACATCTGCAAACGGCATAGGATCCATTCACCATCTGGAGGATGAAACCTCTGTCATAGGATTGCAGCTGAATATAAAGACGGCCCCGGAAGGTATGTTTTATGAGGGGTGGGTAAAGTCCCTTGATGGTGCACTATTTAACGTCGGACATCTGACAAATCCATTCAACGATGTACGCCATAGAGTACGTATAGAAGCCGAAATCGACCTTCGGACATATACGAAGGTTTTCATTACGCTTGAGCTTGATGACGGTAATCCGGAACCGGGTGAAATCGTGGCAGTTGGTACATTGAAGCAAACAAGCCGATAGCAGTGTCAATACCTCCTTTTACACATCATACAATACGCCCGTTGCCTCTCCTGAACCCTCCCCTGGACGTTTACAATGCCCTTGCGGGCGATCGGTGACTTCCTGCGTCTCCCGCTCTTAGCGAAGCGTCGGGAGGCTCATCACCATACTCAGAGAGAGGAAGGTGATGAAGGCTGCGTGCATAAACACGAGCTGCAGTGAAGCTTTCTGTGAGTGGTACTTCACGTTATTCATACTAGGTCCCAGAAGGGACGAAGGGGAGTGTACGGAGAGAGCCTTTATTGTCCAGCAGCCATTGACTCAATTTAGTGATCGTTCGTAATACTATTGATTGGGGAGAATTGACAGGGACCCTAAAATTTTTCACAGATACAGGTTATTGAAGGATAGAGGTATGTATAAAAAATGTGTTCACAAGTGATTTTTCTCTCATCTTCATGGTATTGCTAAATGCAAATATGAGTATGAAGTAGCACTTAGTGTGGGAAATAGATGACATACAGCTGGAGTGCTAAAATAAGGTAGTCGGGATGTAGCTCAGTTGGCCAGAGCGCGTCGTTCGGGACGACGAGGCCGGAGGTTCAAGTCCTCTCATCCCGACCATTCGATTCGCAAGCCCCTGCGGGGCAATTGTTCACTCACCGTTCGACCCCGAGCTCACGGTCGAGGGGTGGTCCGGCGCTTCGCTTGGGCCATTTGTTCTTTTCAGATGAGAATCGAATGACCCTGAGCGGAGTCGAAGGGCCCCATGCATCGCAGTATTAGTCCCTCTGAGCGTCTAGACTCAGTCGAATTCGGACAGGTTATCCAAAACGCAGCTGAATAATGGATCAACCAAATCAGAACTAAATGACATAAAAGACCCTGCATTCGCATTTTGCATGTTCGATTCGAAGATGTTTGCCTTGAATAACGAGTATTCGTCTATTTCTGTATAAGATGGTATACTGCCGCGTCATGCACCCATCACCCGACACTTTTGACGGCCACGGAATTTCCCCGGAGATCCTTGCGATACTCACGAAAGCAGGTTTCACTACCCCGACTCCTATTCAGCATCAGGCGATTCCGGGAGCGATTGAAGGAGGGGACGTGATCGGTATTGCCCAAACAGGGACGGGCAAAACCCTATCCTTTAGCATTCCGATGATTCAGCGCATTTTAAAGGATGGAGGCAACGGTCTGATTGTGTTGCCCACGCGAGAGCTTGCCCTGCAGGTTGATGAAACATTGCAAAAGATCGGACGACCGCTGGGGATCAAAACAGCCGTCTTTATCGGAGGAGCTTCCATGCATCTGCAGCGCCAGATGATCAAGCAAGGGCCTCATATTCTTGTCGCAACCCCGGGGCGTCTGCTTGATCACATGGAAAAGCGTACGATCACACTCTCAAAAGTCTCGGTCTTGGTGTTGGATGAAGCGGACCGCATGCTCGACATGGGATTTTCGGATCAGATCAATAAAATTCTGGCAGCAGTCCCCAAAGATCGCCAGACGATGCTTTTTTCGGCAACCATGCCCAATGACATCATTTCGATTGCGAACAGGCACATGAAAACGCCGGTTCGTATCGAAGTGTCACCTGCAGGTACCACGGCAGAACGAGTGGTGCAGGAAATGTACATCGTGCATCGTGATGAAAAAATGAAACTTCTTGAATCTATCTTGCTGGAAGAGAAGGGATCGGTGCTCGTATTCAGCCGTACAAAGTACGGTGCAAAAAACCTCACAACGAAAATCGGACACCTCGGCATTAAAGTTGCGGAGATCCACAGTAACCGTTCGCTTGGGCAACGCCGCGAAGCGCTGGAAGGTTTTAGGTCCGGTAAGTACAGAGTGCTCATTGCCACAGACATCGCTTCCCGCGGAATTGACGTCACCGGTATCGCGCTCGTCGTAAACTACGATCTGCCGACAGACCCCGAAGATTACGTTCACCGCATCGGTCGCACAGCGCGAGCAGGCCGCGAAGGAAAGGCGATTTCGTTTGCATTGCCCGATCAGCGTGACGAACTGAAGCGCATCGAACGTCTTATCCGTAACGAAATCCCACGCGGCAAACTGCCAACCGGTATGGCCGAGGCAAAGCTCTCCGAGCCCGCCCGCAGACCCGTACACAGTGTCTCATCCGGTGCTGTTCGATCCCGCCCACAAAAGAAAAAGTGGCGCGTTCACCGGAGCGGCAAATAATTGATGTCTTACCCGTTATTTCTTCCTTCCAGACCATGCTGAACACAGGTACATCAGCACCGGCATTTTCGGCCCCCGATCAGAATGGAGCAATTCGCACTCTGTCGGAATTTAAGGGTTCGTGGTTGCTGCTGTATTTTTACCCGAAGGACGACACTCCGGGCTGTACTGCGCAGGCCTGTGAACTGCGTGACAATATGAACAGTCTGCGACACTACGGCGTTACCATTGTTGGCGTGAGTGCCGATGACGAAGCAAGCCATAAGAAATTTGGCGAAACCTATGCATTACCCTTTCCTCTCCTGGCCGATAAAGATAAAAAAATCATCAATACCTACGGCGTATGGGGGGAGAAAACTACGTACGGGAAAACCTACATGGGAGTTATCCGGACGTCTTTCCTAATAGACCAGGACGGAGTCATCCGCAAAATCTATGAGAAAGTAAAACCCGAAGGGCATGCGGAAGAAGTTTTGAAAGATGTGAAGGAGATCGTGGGGAAATAAAATCCAAGTCGTCCAAACGACACAAGTTTTTGGATCTTGGTGCTTGGACCTTGGATCTTCTCCTTCTGAATCGTGCTATACTCCAAACAATCTTTTTCCCTTTGCCTCCCATGGCCTCCAAGCGCTTACCCCTACTCATCGCACTCATTGTCGTAGTCGTCGCAGCCGCCCTGTGGCTCTTTTCGTCCTATAACACTCTGGTAACCGGCAATGAGTCACTCGATAACGCATGGAACCAGGTAGAAACGCAGTACCAGAGACGTTTCGACCTTATCCCGAATTTGGTTAACACAGTTAAAGGAGAAGCATCCTTCGAGCAAGATACCCTCACAGCTGTTACCGAGGCGCGTACCAAGTGGCTCAATGCTCGGGCTTCCGGCGATCGCAACGCACAGGTGCAGGCAACAGAAGAAACGCAGTCGGCACTCGCGCGCTTGCTTGTCACAACGGAAAGCTACCCGAACCTGACTGCCACACAGGGGTTCCAGGACTTGATGGTTGAGCAGGCTGGAACAGAAAACCGCATTGCCGTTGCACGCAAGGACTACAACGACGCTGTACTTTCGTACAACCTGATCGTGAAGCGCTTCCCTCGCAATATTGCAGCCATGCTCTTCGGGTTCGATGCAGCCGAAGG
This sequence comes from Candidatus Peregrinibacteria bacterium, assembly GCA_043755535.1. Lineage (GTDB taxonomy): Bacteria > Patescibacteriota > Gracilibacteria > Peribacterales > Peribacteraceae > JAKQEM01. The sequence goes on from JAYUSS010000037.1 coordinate 6,802, forward strand.
ATTCGGTGCCGCGGCCGGGTCTGACACTGCTCCTGTTGTCGATTTTAACTAATGATCAGGTTTGCTGCCGGTATCGGCTCGCTGCTTGTTGCTCTAACAACGACCGCCTATGCGTTCGATGTTCCGGTGAATGACGGCTTTGTGACCGATACCATCGGACTCCTTTCCGAAAACGAAGAACAGACCCTGGAAGAAGAGCTGACGTCGTATCAGC
>JAYUSS010000038.1:0-7004 GCA_043755535.1 Candidatus Peregrinibacteria bacterium
CCCCGAGACAACTTCCGGCGGTAATGCGCTTAAGTTCTACGCATCACTCCGCTTGGATGTTCGTCGTATCGATAAGATCCTCGACAAAACTTCCGGTGGAGAAGATGGACAGGAAGTCGTCGGTAACCGCACCCGCGTCAAAGTGGTCAAAAACAAGGTCGCTCCCCCCTTCCGACAGGCTGAATTTGATATTCTCTATGCCAAAGGTATCAGCAAAGAAGGCGATATTATCGACCTCGGGGTAAAGTACGGCTTCATCGAAAAGGCGGGCGCCTACTTCCGCCAGGGCGAAGATACACTTGGTCAGGGACGTGAGCAGGCAAAGCAGTTTCTGCTCGAACACCCGGCAGTCGCGGCAAAATTGGATAAAGACATTCGTGCAAAATCGAGCGAGATGGCTGTCTAATACCTGCAATAAGCGATTACGGCCGCAGCAATGCGGCCGTTTTTTTATACACAGACAGTTGTCCAGAATCCTAACGGCGGTACAATGTCCTTCCCTCCCCGCACATGACTCAAACGACGCTCGATGCACCGCCACATTCACCAGAAGCCGAACGCACCGTTCTGGGAGCGCTTCTTTTGGATCCCGATGCTATCCTCAAGGTATCAGATTTCTTGAAGGCTGAGGATTTCTATGATCCAGTTCATAAACAAATTTTCCAGGCGATGTTTGATTTGTACAGTAATCACGTACCAATCGACTTCGTCACGGTTTCGAGCAAGCTTGCGGATAACAAAACGTTGCAGGATGTTGGTGGGAGCGCCTTTCTCGCCGACCTTGGCTCATCTGTCCCGACGTCATCGCACGTCTACCAATATGGCCAGATTGTGAAAGCCAAGTCTGTATATCGAAGTATCATTGGTGCTGGACGTACTATTACAGGACTTGGGTTCGAGGAAGATCGTGCGATCCCAGAACTTTTGGACGAGGTAGAAAAAACAATCTTCCAAATCACCAATACCTTCCTTAAGCAGCGGTTCGTTCACTTGCGCGATATTTTGGATCAGCAATACGAAAAATTTGCAGAACTGCATGCAGCGGGTGAAGAGACGACAAAAGGTGTTCCGACTGGCTTTAGTGCGCTTGATTACAAGCTTTCCGGTATGCAGCCGAGTGATCTGGTGATCCTTGCAGCCCGTCCTTCCATGGGAAAAACCAGCTTAGCCATGAACATCGCCGTCAACGCCGCGGTTAAATCGCGCAAGACCGTCGGTATCTTCTCGCTGGAAATGAGCAAAGAGCAGCTGGTCGATCGTTTGTTCGCGTCGATGCTCGGTGTTGATTCCTGGAAGCTCCAGCGCGGCAAACTCGATGACAGCGACTTCCAGAACATGGGACCGGTGATGGACGAACTTTCAAAGGCCAATATTTTCATCGATGACAGTTCTGCGTCCTCCATGGCTGAATTCCGCACTAAGGCACGCAGACTCCAAATGGAACACGGGCTCGACCTGCTCATTATCGACTATTTGCAGTTGATGAGTACGGGGAATAACAGCTACGCCGGCAACCGTGTCCAAGAAATTTCAGAGATCTCACGTACGGTAAAACAAGTTGCTCGTGAATTGCGTATTCCTATCATCGCCCTCTCACAGCTCTCGCGTGCAGTCGAAGGACGTCCGGATAAACAGCCTCAGTTGTCCGATCTGCGTGAATCGGGGTCCATCGAGCAAGATGCCGACGTGGTGCTGATGCTCTACCGCGATGACTACTACAACGAAGACAGTGATCGTCAGGGTATTTGTGATGTCTTCATCCGTAAGCATCGTAACGGTCCTACGGGACGTATAGAGCTGCTGTTTAAGAAGGAGCAGATGCGTTTCTATGACATCGACAAGGCTCACAGCCACGATGTAGAGTAGGTTCAACCATGAACGACTTATTGACGCTAACGGTTCGTCCAGAATTGCCGTTGGATAACATTCTCGGGTACACGGTATTTGCATTCCTCTTTACACTTGCCCTGACGCCTAATTTTCTCTCGTTTTTACAGCGCAATAAACTCGGAAAACAGTTACGTGTTGAAACGTTAGATGGTCGCGAAGCCTCTGTTTTTCGCATGCTGCATCAGAGTAAGAATGGCACACCGACGATGGGCGGATTGCTTATCTGGGGATCGATTGTGTTTACGGTTTTACTGTCACGCGTTTTGTCGTACTTTGGAACCGTTGATCATTCATTGTTCCAACGAGGACAGGTGTATCTTCCCCTCTTTATTTTGCTAAGCATGGGAATACTCGGAGCAGTCGACGATTATCTGAATATTGCAGGTTCGAATGAAGATTTATGGAAAAAGCAGCTGCGGCTTATCAAATGGTTTTTTTCTGCTTCCACTTTTGTACTTGGCTGCGCAGGTTTACTCGTTGCTTTCCAGGGTCTTAATCACGTACTTACAGCTGCCGCCAATCCTTTAGCGGCTTTTATGATGTACATTTTTGCGCTTGCCTATCTCGGCGCAATGACTGCAGTCGTTGATGATTTAGTGAAGCGTTTATCAAAAAATCCCTATAAAAAAGGGGGTATATCGGCAACTTCAAAGTTTCTTTCGCTTCTTGTCATCACTCTTCTTGGTGCTCTATGGTTCTATTATCGTTTGGATTACAACAGCATTCATGTTCCCTATATTGGCGATTTCCAACTCGGCTTCTGGTATGTGCCGGTATTTATGTTTATAATGGTTGGAACGGCAAATGCGGTAAATTTCACTGATGGATTGGACGGTCTTGCGGGAGGACTTCTGGCAATTGCTTTCGCCGCATTCGGCATCCTTGCTTATATGCAAGGATTGGTTGTACTTGCTGGATTTTGCGGTGTTTGTGTTGGTGCTATTGCTGCGTTCTTATGGCATAACGTTCCACCCGCATTATTTTTTATGGGTGATACGGGTTCACTTGCACTGGGTGGAACTCTTGCGGTTATGGCGCTGATGATAGATCAGGCTTTAGTGCTCCCCCTGATTGGATTCATCTTTGTTATTGAAATGCTTTCTGTTCTTATTCAATTGGCCAGCAAGCGTTTTCGAGGAGGAAAAAAAGTGTTCCTCGCTGCACCTATTCATCATCATTTTGAAGCACTCAATTGGGGCGAGAGCAAAGTAACGATGCGCTTTTGGATTGTCGGACTCTTTATGGCATTCCTTGGAATCATCATTGGTATTGCGGGGTAGTTAATCCCAAAACGGTTCCTTCAATGCTTTTTCGATCACTTCTTCCAGAGTGTTCGTTTGTTCGACGCGCACTGGTTTTCCTTCCAGCTTGTAGACACGCTTCATGGAGCGATACGTGCCCCATGGGTAGTAGCGAATTCTCCGTGGGCGCATAGGCACTCTGCCTTTGGGTTTGGCGCCCGGTTCGGCTGCCGGCTCGTCATCGATTTCAACCACAGCAGATTTCATTGCAAGAGCCTTCGGGCGTCCTGCCGTGTTCCACTCAACAAGACCCACGACCGTCTTGGCATCGGGGTCGACGTAGACAAGGTCATCCTCCTTATACAGAGGGGCAACTGCCGGGGGTGTATCGGTATCGGCCATGTGTACTAGAGTATAACAAATATATGTCTCGATTGTGGAATAGTATCCTTATTTGATTAATACGGCGTTTTACGCCCGTATTCTGTGATCCTCCGGCTGCGACGGCTCCGGTGGGAGCGGTGGTGGCGGGGGTGGGGTCATCGTTTCGCGTCGCTCTTCCACTACCTGCATATCTTCGGGGTGACGGAAGGCTTCATGAGATTCTCCTTTGCGGAATTCCTGAAATTTCCAGCATGCATAAAAGGTGCTTACTAATCCCCCTGCAAAAGCGAAGTATACACCAAAGCGGATATCCATACGGGTGTAGTCGTAGGTTACGTTGATCAGAACCGAGAGAGCCGCAAGTGTCAGAATCGTCGCCTGTCCCGAAAGCAGCACTCGCGCAATTTCACGATGCTTCCTTTTCATCATTACCGGTCCGCCCGCGGCAGGTACGATCGTGAGGACGAGCACACCTGCATACATGAGGGCGATCAGCACGCCAAGCCATGCCGTGAAAAATTCGACACCGGAGTACGACGCAAATTCATCGCTCAACCACTGGCCCGATAACCACGGGAAAAAGACGGACACGAATGCACTCAGGCAGGCACACGTGAGAATCCGTTCTTCGAGATCAAGAGTTACGAGAAGGCGCTGAATGCGAGAAGTCATGTGCTATACATGATACACTGCCTACATGAAATTGGCGATCGACATACGTGAAGCATGTCGTACACATCTTGCAGGCAAAGGACGTTGGACACGCGGGTTTCTGTTGGAACTTTTGCAACGTGATTGTAAGTTGGTTCTTTATACCGACGCTCCGCTTCCCCCAGAGATCGCGAATGCGGCGTCCCATGCGGAGGTCCGCCATATTACCCAGCGCGGTATTTGGTGGCACATAGCTGTGGCACGCAATGCTTATAAAGATTCGTCGATAGACGCGTATATTAGTACCGTCAGTTATATCGTCCCTTGTTTGCTGCGTGCAAAAGTCCCGGTTATTACCGTCGTGCATGACCTCATTGCGTTTCGCCCGGAGCCGCACGATTGGAAGTCGAAATGGGTTGAACGACTGACTTTTAAAACCGCGCTCGACTATTCGTCTCGTATTTGTACCGTTAGTCAGACAACTGCCGATGACTTACTCAAGCGTTTCCCTTCTATTGATGCGAGTAAAGTAATTCCAATTTTTGCGGGTTCCGATATTGCCGTACAGAAAACTATCTCGAAGGCGAATGGGTGTGTGCTCTGTATCGGCACACTGTGTCCCCGCAAAAATCAGCTTCGTCTCATCAAGGCACATGCACTTCTTCCGGAGAGACTCCGTCGCGATCATCCTCTTGTGCTGATTGGAGCGCGTGGATGGAGCGATAAAGAGATCGTGGAAGCCGCCAAAGAAACGCCGCATGTTCGCTGGGTCGGTTCCTGCAGCGATGCGGAGCGAAACAGTTTACTGTCGCAAGCAGCTGTTTGTGCCTTTCCGTCCCTTTACGAAGGGTTCGGTTTGCCGGTGCTGGAAGCATTTGCCTCTGGCACGCCGGTGCTTGCTTCGCGTAACGGAAGCCTTGGGGAAATTTCCGGTGATGCAGCCTTTATGGTCGATCCACTCAGTGTCGATTCCATTGCCGAAGGACTACGAGCCATGCTCGAAAATGCCGGAATACGTCATGCCTATGCAGAGAAAGGACTTTTGCAAGCAAATTCGTATACGTGGGAGAAAACCGGCAATCTCTTTATGAAAGCACTCGACGGCATTGACAGACGAGGCTGACCGCACGAATGTAGGACTATGTCTTCTTTCCGCCGCATCGGCTTAACAGTGAAGCCTCATCTGACCGATAAGGATGAAGCGGTACGTCATGTGCTAAGGATTCTTCGAACAATGGACGTCGAAATTTCTATCGATACTCTTGCAATGGGCGAGGTGGAATGTGTCAAAGGGTTGCCCGCAATTGCGGACACGCCCGCTCTTGATGCAATGCTGGTTGTCGGAGGTGACGGTACGATTCTTCGTGCCGTGAGGGAACTCAAAGACTTCTCCACTCCGATCGTGAGCGTCAATCGGGGGCAGCTCGGATTTCTTGCGGAGATTTCCATCGACGAAGCTGAGATACTACTTCCGAAGCTTCTTTCCGGAGAAGGAATCATCGAAGAGCGCACGTGTTTATCGGTTGATGTGCTGCGCGACGGAAAAAGCATCTTTCAATCCTTTGCTCTCAACGAAGCGGTTATTTCGCAGGGCAGTATCGCACGTCTATTGGATCTTCGAACGGATATCAATGGAGAAGGTCTCGCGGTCTTTCACGCAGACGGTGTTATCGTTGCAACGCCGACAGGTTCAACGGCTTACTCGCTTGCTGCAGGGGGCCCTGTCGTGCATCCGGGGCTCAATGCGCTCATTCTGACTCCCATTAATCCCCATAGCCTTACCCAAAAACCCGTCGTCATTCCCGGCAAGAGCATCATCGGCGTCGACGTACTGCAATCGGACGGTCAGTTCGGCGAAACGCACGTCAGTCTTACGCTGGATGGTCAGGTATATTTTGAACTGATGAAGAATGACCGCGTAGTCGTCACAACCCACGGGGAGAAAGTAAAATTCATCCGCCGTCGCGAAGACACGTTCTTCCATACATTGCGGACGAAACTCCGGTGGGGGGAGAGGGTTTAAAGGATAGATAGAATCGTCTGAATTTGCCGCCGTGGATCTTCTTTGCGAATTTCCCGAACATTCCAATAGCTTATGACCCGAGATTCCTCTGCGTCATACACCTCTTCTCCTTCTCTAAAACCGAGCGGTATGGATTCTAAAATTAAGGATTCCATCTGCACAGATGCTCGGGGAATAGTACTGACCGCAGCTTGAAGTTCTTGCTGGGAATCGGGCAGATACCTTTGAGTGACTATAAACACGTGACGATATTCTTGCTTACGATCTACAATCAAATGCGCGAGTTCTGGGCCAACAAACGACAAATCGGGATACATGCATACGGCAATATCGGCATCAAATGTTTTTTCTCGTAGCTTCTCGGGTTCCTTCAGACGTAAATGAGGGAATGGATGCACGGTGTATTTCAAAGAAATATCTTCTTTGACAGCAAGGGAGTGCATACCACTCAACCAGGTACGATTATCTGCATCTATATCTTCATAGTTTTTCTGATGCCTCAAAGGTTCTTTTGCGTTGCTGAGCTCAAATACAGAACATGACATATTTAATTGCATATCACATTCTTATAACCATTCTTCCCCGATTTCAATATCAATTTGCTCCTCCCTGCATTCTATGCAAAACCCTACGCAGAGCGGATGTTTGTTTGCTTGCCGTATAAGTGGATGAAGTACAACAGTCCCCTCTTTTCTCCTTGTCTCAAATCCACCGTATATTCCCGAGTCAACCATCCTTAATCCGGATGTTTCAAACTTCGAACCGGCGTCCGCGCTTTTTGCAGGAAAAGAGGGGACTGATGTACTTCATCCACT
>JAYUSS010000039.1:0-2404 GCA_043755535.1 Candidatus Peregrinibacteria bacterium
GAAAATGCGCCACCGTATATAACGAAGGACCGATTCGAATGCTATTGAATGCAGGAACTAACAATGCTTTTTTTTCTTGCCGGGTCACGGCTGAGTTCGTCAACTTCGCTCGATTCCCCTCAGGGGTCAGTTCAAGAATCCGCCCCCACAGAGTATAAGCGAATGGGTCTCCTGCATTAGTAGCATTACTTAGCCTCTCAATGATGGCGACTCTGTTTATCGGCTTGCCGGTCTCGTCCGGAACTTCGATAAAGTCATCCTCGTTAAATTGAGGTGCATCAGCATTGAGCGCGTAAATGATACGATCTCTCAACTCGTAGTACGTATCATCAGCGTCAAAATGAATCGGGAGCAATCGACCTCCAGTTGGAGTGTCCGGAGCACTCGAGTTACCATCATCCATCCATATTCGAACCGCCCGGTCTTGTTGATTCGGGTCTAATTTTTGAGGGTACAAGTCGGCATAGGTACCACCAATATTCGCCGCTGGAGAGGCCTTGTTAAATGGCGGACGAATAAAAGTGACGGTATGATGGTACCCAAGAATGACAGAGGAAAATGCAGTTCCCCCGCAGTTGAGGAAAGTATTCCCTTCCACCAAGACATCTTCAATATTGTATGAGGTATCGACGTAAATTCCGGGACCGCTGTCGTCCGTATGATTATTGCGCACGACAATTCCTTTTCCCATGAACTGAATACAACTGGAAAACGTATGATTGCCGCGCACGGTGTTTCTCTCTATTCTACCGGAATCTCCCCCAAAAAGCGCAATGGGCACCGAATAATTGCCTTGTACATTTTCAACTACGCAATCGTTAATGCGGCAATTTTGTGCCTTCTTAAACAGGCTTTGGGTCTCGGACTCAGGCATAAAGTTGAAATTTGCCAAAATGAAGTTTTCTCGATTATCAAATGACGTAGCGAATCCATAGTTATTGACACTACGAACTCGTTCGATCACGGAGTCCGGGCCGGATAGCGCGACAGAACCCAGCGTTGATATTGTGGGAGGAAGTGCACCGTTAAGACCGTTAAGCCCAAGACTAGGCCACCTTGCATCAATGGTGAGATCTCTTACGGATGACCCGGTATTATCCTCATCATCGCGAACGCCACCCCCGATCACGTAGTGACCGTAATCTCGCGCCTTCCAATAGACGCTGCCAGAATTGGTTATCCCCGGCGGCGCGTATTGGTCCTGGGGGGTAGTTTCAAGATTCGGGAATCCAAGCGTTAACTTCACGTCTGGCGAAGCTGTTACCGTGTCAATGCGTAGTATCTTATATAGCTGACTTCCGGAATTTCTCTTATTCAGATCTGAAGAATCACGCTTGAAGTCCAGGATGATGTTATTCCCCTTCGGATAAACGGGTTTATTTCCTGTAAAAGCGGGTATATCGCCTGGCTTATACTTATAATCTTCAATAGTTACGCTTATTGGAAACATTACGGTAGGTGATGTGGAAGCGCCACTGGGTACGGAGCCTGTTACCTTAAATGTTAAATCCGAACTAGGGCTAACTAGCGAGTCAACTTGGTAAATTTTGTACACTGGCTGAGACACACTTCCGAAGTTGAGAAGGACACTGTATCCTAGAGCAAGGATAAGCGGATCAAGGGTAGGCGGATTGCGATTGGCTTCAGCTGGCACGGTTATTGTAATTTTTCCGCTAGCTTGAGTGTAGCTGCACGAGAATGGAGGTTCCGCGGTGTATGTTGCAGCGACAACGTCCTTTGGAACACCGGGCTTTTCTTGTGGCCACTGTTCAAGTGTGAGCGTCGTCGAGGGCATGCCTGCCCCTCGTATAGCCCACCCTTTGCCTATTAGCCATCCGACCTTTCCGCCGGGCTCTAAGTTATTCTGGAGACCTCTTGTCAGGAAAGCTCCGGGCATGAGATTTATCTGGATGCCCTTCCAAGCTTGTCCTTGTTGGACCTGGTCAGCAAAGATGGAACGCATGCGATCATCAAATCCGTCATTAGCCATCGGCGAGGAGCTGGTTGATCGATTCACACGGTAAGGAGTGAGGTAGTTGCCGTTGCCCGTCCCAGCCGTCTGATCGGTGGGACCGACCCACTGGATCCATACAGCCTTTACATTTGGGTCGAGGCCGAATGTGTAAGCCTGAAGATTAGTCATTCCTCCGCCCACAGTCGTCGCGTTCGGGTTAAGACCAGTCGCATTGCTATTGTTCGTCTTCTCCCACAAATCTGGAATGCCATTACCAGGGAAGCCAGGGAGGTTGTTGTAAGTGTCAAGAAGTAGATCAAACGCAAACAGGTGTTTCGCATCACCAAGGGTGACCATTGCATAATCGCTCAAAGGCGACGCTCCCGACGCTGACCATGGATACGCATGCACCCAAGACCGTTCGATAAGGCGGTCGTAGAAAGGCTGCGC
>JAYUSS010000040.1:0-2399 GCA_043755535.1 Candidatus Peregrinibacteria bacterium
ATTCTATCGAAAGGTGGCCACGTCAAGCTTGGTAGGAATCGCTATCGTTACGTTTTTGGTTTGAAAATTAATGAGCCAAAGGAAGCTAAAAAGAAAGTCCCATCATGCACCAACTAGACAATCACCTAGACGAGTGCAACCTACCTGCCATCCGGCAATGTATGGAAGCCCTCATACGCTCCACGATGATGGGGCACCCACCCAAGTTAATAGACAGTGCCGTATCTTTTGTGATTCGGTGCATAGAGCCCAAAGTTATAAAAAACTTTGGCACACAAAAGAACAACAGCGGTTATGTGCTCAGTTGCACGCGAGACCGAGTATTCCGATTTTTACGACAGCAGAAAGAAATTGCAAATGCAAAGTAACATCTCACAGTACATCACACAGTGCGTCAACGTAGGCGTGGCCGGGTCTAAGATCGACCAACATAAGGTTTATCAAAACTATGTCAAATGGTGCAAGGTACTAGACCTCACGCCTGCGACCAAGAACATTTTTAGCCGCCACCTCTATGACGTGTATGCGGTCGAGCCTGACTCGGCCAGACGATACTACCTTGGCTTAGAGTTCATGGGCATCAACGAGCAGCCAGACGAAGCGCAGTACCGAGACCTCCTCACACGCCGAGCGCCCGGACTGTTGCCAACGTTCGAGGCGTGGTGCAAGGATAAAACAGTTGGGCCACTGGCCGTAATCCTGGCTGAGGCAGCACTCGACAGGGTCACTGTTGCACTCAGAGGGGTGGCATCGTGAGGACCCCAAATCTTTCAGCCCTCCAAATCAAAGCAGTCGAGCAGCATGTAAGTGATTATGTGGTACTTGCACATCCGACCGAGGATCACCAGACCCTCGTACGCCAGATGAGTCGATATAGGTTCGAGAATCCTTTGCATGGCCTCATGGCAGCATATGCAGCAACCGACCACTGCACATGGGCCAACTGTCATCCAGTGGCCTACGGTGGTAAGCCAAGGGCATTGTGTGGCATCGTAGCACGACATCATTCAGCTTGCCAGGGCAACAAACTATGAGGCACACCGTGTGAGTCTATCTCACGGGACGCCTCACGTTTCGCAAGCGTGGGACCCGGCACATACATCTCTATGTGGTCCGGGGTTTTCTTCCATGTACTCCCAATCGTTGGGCTTACGTTTCTATCCTCATAGGATTCAATATTGTGAAATTTCTAACAGACCGTCATTGCGTAATGCTTGATGACGTCGTTCGCCGAGTTCGTCTCGGTCGAGACCTCAGTGCTGAGGACGACTCTGCTTTGCGCAAGGTCGCCTCCATCATGGTCGACAATCTTTGCACTGACCCCAGTACCCGCATGGTCGACAGGGTCCATCTCGCCGCCCGCCTCAGTCTGGACTATGGACCGGCAGCGGATCGTATCATCTCTGCCATGCTGCGGGCAATCAAGGCGGGTCGACCATGAGCCACACAAGCAACCACCCATTGAGCAGACATGACTACTCAGTACTTTGTACCGTTTGTGGACTAGCCCGTGACGGGGAAAAGTACGACGTCTCTATCCTACGCTCCATCATCATCAGTCTTGTTGGCGTTGGCCAGCACGACGAATGCATGAGGGCAGCAACCCAAGCCCTGATTGCCGAACCCAAGCCGGGAAAAGTCCTGGCCGCTATCTATCGCCGTCATCGGAGGGAGTTTGCCAATGCCACCCAGGAAGAATAATCATTTACTGCCAAAAGTCGATTACAAATGTCTGTCGAAGTTGATCGCAGCGAGATGCGAGGCCGGGGAGCTACCAGACACCGACGTTGCAACCCTGCGGAACATCGTCAGCAAATTGGTCGACCCTGAGAGCCTGGACCGCGCGATGAAAATCGCCTTACGCATGATGAAGCCCATCCCCGTGGCCTGTCTGATTCATCACATACGGCGAGGTGCAACGTGAAATTGATGAGACCTCAATCATATGAGCAAATCGCAAATATAAAACTGCCAACGGTCAATGATCCAAGCGGCTTGTCTCTCGATAGGGAGGTGAACTTGTTCCGCAACTTAATTGCTGCAGGCCTCTCGAAAAACGACCACGTTGCTGTTGCGAAATCCTTGGAGGCAATTGGCATGATGCTTTCCAAGTCTAATCGATTGACACGAACACCGCTAATGGCAAAGTCTGATTTGATCGGGTTTGCGAAGCTACTTGCTTCGATCACCAAACGCGAAACCGGTATCTGCACCAAAGTTCTTGAAGGGAGGTTGATACATAGTGTCGAAGAAGAAACCAACGACAGTGACGACCTATAGGGGTGTCCCTCCAATTTACTCCACGCCTCTTGCTGACTTAGCACTCGCGCGAGGCATGCTACAGCTATGTCTCGACGAAAATCAGATAGCCACAGCGTGTAGCTACGCGATGGCAATCA
>JAYUSS010000041.1:0-2395 GCA_043755535.1 Candidatus Peregrinibacteria bacterium
TCGGCACTGCGAAGGCTGGAGGATGAAAATGGAACGAGACCAAAGAGCAGGAGCATAACAACGAGGGGAGAGATGTAAGGTGTGCTGACTGTCACTGGGTTTTGTTTCATAATAAATGCTCCCTACGACAAGTCAAGGAGCTCAAATTCCTTGGTCTCGCACACCTCAACAAGGTGATCTCTCCTCGAACGGCTTTCTCGATTTCTACGTGGCCCGAGAGTGTTAGAGTCTCATGGCGAACGGCACTTCGTTTGGTGTCTCAATACGTGGCGACGGGACCCGTACTCTCTAGTCGTTCCTTCTTAACCTAGTGAGGCCCTGGACTTGTGGTTCAGTCTTTCAGAACCAGATAACACAGACGCGTCACTTCTGGCGTTACGTCCTCGTCCCCTGGCGGGTTCTCTTCGTCTCCCCCAAGACGGTAGTAAAGCATTGCGGTCAGCGGCTTGCCAATATAGTTCTTGACAGCTAGTTTGCAGGGTACTTTCGTTTGATCGTCGGAGTTCGCTTTCGTCCAAGTGGTATAACAGAGAGCAGGCGTTCCATCAGGCGCTTCATGCGAAACCAGAGCAAATCGCCACCACGTTACCTTGGTCCAAAATGGCTCAGTCCAGATGATTTCACCATTATTTGTCCAATGAATCTCGACTTGTTCGTCAGTTGGCGTGACCGCCACCGTTATGGGATAGTCCAGTTTCGCGGCCTCCTTGCGTATGATTTGCAGGCTCTTTTCACCCATTATTTGCTTTTCAAGTATCGCGCTGTAACCCTCTGGGATCAGGTTCGGCTTGTTGGCGCAACCTGAAATAATGAAGATTGAGACCAATATTATGGACGCCAACCCCCCCCACAGATGCTTCCGAAAACATGATTGCCTGATGTGCATCGTCGCTTCCTTTCTCATGATCTTATGCTCTTGATTGCGTAAGAGCCCGTCATGACGCGTCACAGGCATTAATGGCTGAGCTGAGATCATGTAGTTCTTATGGGATAGTCCACCTTAATTCCGGATGGCCACCGAAACAAGAACTCCCTACGCAATAAGTAATGGTCCCTTTATAAGAACCGCGTGCAGTGATGTTACACGTAAACGAGGTGGTGGCAACTGGGACCGAAGACCGCGTGCAGGCTGTTACAGGGGGGACGGCAATCTTTACAATCGAGGCAGACCATGTGGTGGCACCTGAACTTCTTTTGCACATCCACATGGTTTGGGAAGGGGGAGCTGCAACTATTTGTGTGGGATCAACCATGTGGTTACTACATTGGCTATCTTTCCCAAAGTGCGGCATAGGATCGTTCGGGAACCCTGATCCTGCGAAAGCGCAACTACTCAATACTAAGAGGCCGCCCATCAGACCTGCGAATGAGAGATACAAACCAGTTTTCATTTGTGCCTTTCTGGTTGGTAGGAATTGCGGTTCCCCTCACCGCCCCATTTAGATGAGATTCGATACCGCTGATTCTGGGTTCTGAAAACGGTGTCACGAACTATTTCTCGTATTGTGATGATGCCTGTGAAGACAGCGGTGAAATCGTGAGTACGGAACAGGTGCCAGGCACCTGTTCCGCAGTGATGTCGTTGCTCGTGCAGGGAACAAGGCGATGGTGGTAGGGAGGTAGAAGTCTGCACGTTTTGGATACCCGAGGTGCCATTCATAGCCGGTCTCTTTGAAGGTCCGGTGAGAAAAATATGAGTCACACAGCGCGTACAAATAATTACGTATCGTAGGATGTGGCCTCTAGTTAGGCTTGCGCAACATTTTCCGCAATCCCCCCTTTAGTAGGGGCTGTACGGAATGGGTTCCTGTCTTGCGCGTCATTTCCATCTCGCCACGAACCATCGTACTGATCCTTTTTACCAATTGACCCTGATAGAGGGAGGGAGCCGCAGCTCCGGGTCTCGCAGAGCCGGGGCTCCCATGGCGTTGACGTTCAGGCGACCAGGAGATGAACAACCAGGGGAGGGTCCGGTTGGGTCTGCTCCAGAATCACGTTGCCATTGGTTTCTCCGGCGTGAATCCTCGCCAGTGAGTGCTCACGCGTGAGGCCCAATGACTGATGGTCGACTGCGCGTCCGCCCTATCACGATGCTGAAAAAGTCCGCCAGCTTCGTTCTCGCTTCGCTCAGAAGCTCAACGTACCGAAGCGTACGACTCGCATCTTCGCTGGTTGCGGCCTTGCTGAACGGCTTTTTTGAGCATCCTGCTGACAATAAAGACATACAGCAATCGCTGTGCCAGTGAGGTTATCTATCCGGCTTTGAGAAATTCTTCGTGATTGCCTTCAAAATCATCAGGCTTTCTTGCTGTCGAGGGGAAAACTGAAGGCAGCGTACGATGACCAGCACGATCTCAACTGAATCCATTTTGATTCATACCTGAATCTAATTGGA
>JAYUSS010000042.1:0-6947 GCA_043755535.1 Candidatus Peregrinibacteria bacterium
AACGTGGTGGAAGAAGCCGGAAAACTTTTACGTGGCCTATCGGGCAATTGTGCGGAAATGGGAGGCTTTCTGATGTGCAGGGTCAGTGCCCACTTACAACCCCTGCTCTTCGAGCAGACGTTGCAACGTGGCAATGCGTCCGAGAATCTGACTTGGACTGAGATCGAGCGGGTTGACAATGGACTGAGCCATCGCGCACCTCCTTTGAATCGCTTTCCATACCGTGGATCGGGACTTGTTCGGAATGAGACAAGCACACAACACACCAAACGATGCGCTTGGTGCTTGTCTCACACTTCTGAAACTTGACGTTGCTGTTGAAAGAGCTTCTTAAAATACTTTATCACTTATATTACATATGTCAATTCGCCGCTTACTGCCCGTTTCAGGCAATTTTTATAATCGCCACGCCCATCACCGACATCGCCACACCGAATATTTGCATAGCGGTCATCCGCTCATGAAAGAAGAGCATCCCCACCGCGAACATGGAAATGATGGACGCGACGGACCACACCAAATTAATAACACCCATACCGTCTCCCTGCTGCATCGTTTTAGCCAGTAGCACCACGACAGCAAAGTAACACACCGCCCCCAGTACCAAGAACATAGGATGAAGACCCCCAGAATAGCTCTTAAGGAAGGTTTGCCCGGCCGTCTCGGCCATGATGATGAGGGATATGAATATGAATTCCATTTGATGGTATTATAGCAGATTTTGGTGGTTTTTGCAATTTCCAAAACGCCCATATAGGCGTGATTCTGGGCTAGTTCTAAGTGGCTATAGATCTTATAGATTGGCTTAATCTAGCGTAATAGTCTGTTCAAATAATTTATTATCTTGCCGGGGCTCTATTGGATGTGAATGAAAAAGAAAATGATGAAAGCATCCTTTCCCCATCAGTTCCATGTCTTCTCACAAGCCGGAATACTCACGCCTCGATGAATTCTTCTATGAATTCTCCCAGGAGAGCACCCCAGAATCCTCCCCTATCGCAGTCCCTCGTAAAAGATTCCTATCCAACATCCGAGCACTCATCGGATTACAGGACCCCATGACTCGTCCGCGGTCACGGCCTGAAACACTGCGTGATTTGACGCCGGCTGCAATTCAGCTGCTGGAACCGCGTGTCCTGATGAGTGCGACCACGGTCGATCTCGACATAGCACGCTGGAACAACCCCACAAACGGTGCTCAAGCGGAATTGCAACCGATCACAAATGTCATGACCTTCGACCTTGCCGTCAGTCCGGACGGGGCCACCGTAGCAGCCGCAGAGCAAAACGGTTCTGTTGTGCTGATACAAGCGGCTAACGGTCAGACCATCCGCACGTTATCGGGGCATACGAAAATGATCACAGCCGTCGACTACAGTCCCGACGGCAGTAAGATCGCCACGGCTTCGCATGATAGGACACTGAAGATCTGGAATGCTTCGACGGGTGACCTTGTGCGTACGATCGCCCTCCCCGAATTAAGCGGCGAACTGGAATGGTCGCCGGACGGCAATACGATCGCTCTCGGCGTGCATCCCTCCACTCTTGCGATGATCGATACGCAAACCGGCACCATCATCCGCAGTGTGGATAACAGCGGAGAGGCGACCCGCTTCTCATTTTCGCCGAATGGCACCATGATCGCAGGGGGCGATGGCAAGAATGTAAAAATCTACAATTCCACTACCCTCCAACCTGCACTGGTACTGACCGGATTGACTGAACAGGTCTATAGTATTGATTTTTCACCGGATGGCCGCTTTGTCGCAGCCGGTGACAACGGCGGGCACCTTGCGGTGTGGAATGCACAGACAGGACAGCTTGTAAGTCTCCAATCGGACTTCGCAGGTAAGCCGTCGGCGCAGGGAGGCATCTGGACCGTGGCATTTACAAAAGACAGTCGGCATGTTGCGGGGGCCGATTTCACTGGCAAAGTCATTGTCTATGATGCAACCGCGCTCCCTACGGGCGGGCAACTGACAGAAGTCCGGCGCTACCAGACAGGCAAGGTACCTTTGTCGATTATCGGATCACCCAGTAATCACACATTCATATTAACGACCGCCGAGAGTCCGTCCACCAGCAAGGTTCGAGTCTTTGACCTCCCCGATCCCCCACCTCCACCCCCACTGCCGCAGCCGCCTGCTGAGCCTCCAGTGAAGGGGCCGCAAGAAAAGAAAGTAGTTTCCACATCGATCAATACAGTCCTGCAAAATCTGGCGATAGAGCGCATGCAAGAACTTGGAGCATCCATTCGTACCGATGCATCCCAACTCCCCGCTCTTCTGCGCCGTCAGGCTGAATTGGCACGCGAACTTCCGCAACATGCAAGCTCTGTGGCAGCACAGCAACGCATCGTGCACACTATCGATGCAGACCGGCTGCGAGTGGAAGGCGAATTGGCAGAGCTGCGGCGACAGTACAACCAAGCCCATGCAATGGATAACGGGGCTGGCATGTACCAGGCCGAACGCGGCATCAATTCTAAAACGCAGGTTCTCTCCGGCATTCTCGCAAACCTAAACCAAGAACAAGCAACACTCACAAGTAAGACAACTGCACTAAGCAAGGTCCAAACGGAACATGCATCGGTTGTATCTCTCATCGATACGTTTTACGGCCGCCTGAACAGCCAATGCACCGAATATACGGCATACGCGGCACTCACCGATATCGATGCAACGGCAGCAGCGGCACAAGCGGAAGGCTTTGTACGCACAGGTGTACGAGAAGGAGAAGACACATTGCCCCATGTCCGTCCATCCGTGACGATATTGGACAGGCAAATGGGGAGCGGCATTCTCGGCATCCGGCTACTGAATCAGCAGATCACGGAGGTGCGCGAACATCCATCGCCGGTTCTTACCAAGAGCGGCGGGAGTCTGGAAGTTACCGCCCGCATCCGCAATGACGGCGACCGCGCGGGCCTGATTACGGTCGTTATCGGCGGCATCAGCGATCTCCACCCTTCTATCTATGCGCCCCAAACCGTCACCGTGTCCTTGGAACCGGGCAAAGAGAAGGATTTCATCGCCGTCGTACAGATCCCACAAGGCAAAGATGCAACCGGCTCGGTGTGGATGCAGTTTGGTAGCCCCGATGAGAATTCGGTAGTGCAGACCCTGAAGAACCGGGAACCACGCCCCATGGACGCGGCTTCGTATATCCAAGGAGAAGGAGCTGTGTTACATAATGCCAGAATCATCGCAGCCACGGACGGAACGGGAACGAGCGCAGAGCGGTTGCAAAAGTACCTCACAGCCAATCCACAAGAAGCCGCATCGATAGCACAGAAGATGCAAACGGGGGAGATGACAGAATCCCTCGCATTCACGCAGATGTTCAAGACCGCGCAGCAAGAGTCCATGCGGGTAGCGGATGCAAGGGCGGAGGGGGTGGTGAATGCGATGGATTCATTACAAGAACACGAACTCGATTCCACATCGAAGGCTGCGCTGCTACATTCATTGCTGTCTGGTGCTAACTCGTCGTTTTGGGTGGCAGCGGGTGTATCTGATAGCCAAGGCAATATTCCGGATGCCGGAAAACAGGCATACTTTACGGTGATGTCAATGGGGCAGAGAGAACTGTTCGATCAGGTTCTCGGATGGTACGAAGGGGCATACGGCTATCTTCGTGATGCACTTGCAACTCGTACCGATACGATCATGGGCAAAATTCTGGTGGGTGCTAGCGAACAATTATGGTCTGCATCGACGGAAACTCATCGATGGGAAGTAGCAATTTCTCTTCAACAGGTCACGGACATCCCCGCACAAAAATTCATCGAAAAATATGAGGCATCCTCTTCGTGGCAGGAATTCGGCGAGAAGATACGTGCACTCATGACAGAGGGACAATACGGTGAGCTGTTCGGCGGATATCGGATCTCAGAATTACCATACGTCGTTGCTGCGCATCCGGACATACCGGCCACTGCCGGATTCTACGACGGATCCTCGCCAATTCGCATTCGCTTCGATGTCTTTACGGCAGGAAAAAATATCCGGGAAGTCCAAGCAATACTCGATAGTACAGTCATTGCGCAGACTGCGGGTTCAATGTTTGTTGATATCCCTGTCAGTGCGATCAATCGTTCCGCCGATGGATTGAAGGTGACGCTGCGAATTGTTTTAGATGACGGAACGCGTATCGAGATAATGAGCGACACATTTAATGTGAGGCCCAGTAGTTTGAGCAGCAACACTTGCATCATCCGTGAACTCTCAACGAGTAAAAATGCGGAGCGCAGAATTTTCGAGAACAAGATCTTGAATAACCTGACATTCCCTGTTGAGCCAAGTGGGTGGGTAACAGTGCTGGGGTCAGAAGCTCATACCGGACAAAATCTCTTTGCGCTTGATATGAGCAAGGAGGGAGATACCGATTCTCCCATTTTCATGGCGGCAACAGGCTATATTGAACACGTCAATATCGAGGATGGCAGAGTCATTGTACGTCATCAGACCGACGATGGTAGAGTGTGGTACACGCAGTACGAGCATATGACGCATATTTTGGAAGACGTCACCGGCGTCACATATATCGGCACTAAAGAGGCTGCATCAAAGAACCTTTCACCAGCAGAACAGACAAAAGCCGCGCAAGACCGCGCGGAAGCAAAGCTTGCGATTGCACACTACATTGCATATGCTAAAGAACATCAGATTCCGTTCCAGCAAGGAGCGGTATTTGGCAAATTGGGGAATGAAGGACCGGCCACATCCGGCTCACATATTCATATGGCAGTCTATGATGCAGACGGGAATTCTATTGATCAGTTCCGTTGGGCAGACCTGCATCAACCGGGGATTACGGTCATGGCATCGGTGGAAGGCAGAAACATGTCGTTGCAATGGGATGCAGGGGCAGAAGCATTGGTGTATGCGAGTGAACGCATTGCTATCCAACGAGTGCAGACTGTAGATGCCAACGGCAGAGCGGTCGTCTCTCATGTCGCCTACGCGTGGGAAGCAGGTAAGAGCGTGGAGGAGATGCAAAGGGTGGTATGGGTGAAAATCGGCACTAATAATTCTGGTCAGGATGTATTTGCATGGCAGAGTACATCTCCAATTAACGGAACAACTTCTATCTGGAGAAAGAAGGATGGTGTTTATGAATTTATTAATATCGATTTATTTAAGATTGAAAACAACATTTTATGAAAAAATTTCTTATTACACTTGTATTGGCTCTGATAACTGGGTGTACACAGCATTCATTTATCCAAACTGAGAAGTATATCGTGCGTTCGGAAATGACTGACATCCGTAATACTCCTATACATACCAAGTCAGGCCTTGGCTCTGTTAAAATTGGAGAGCAAATTTCGTACGTTGATGATGTGGATAATTTTATTATTTCTTACCCAGCTGATTATCCGAAAGAAAAACCAATATTTATGAATGATATGTCAATGAATAGATCCATAGAATCATGTTCCCCCTCCATCACTGGTGCTTCCAAAACATCATCACTAAATGAAGCTGAGGGGGAATGGGGGAAAGTAGATTTTTGGGATGACTCTGAGGCTGTGTACAAGCTATACATACAAGCTGATGATCCAAGCATTCCTCAAACAATACCACTGTGTAGCCCACCATTCCCCCATGATATTTTAGATAGACAGTATGTCGAATGTACTGGTGACGAAAAGATAAATTGTCAGAATGTTCAACGCCAATATGAAATCGATCATGGGCTGTACTCGGCATATGCTTTCTGCTCCCAGAAAAACGGCAAAACCGTTCTCATTTGCATCTCCCAAATGACCGATAACCCGGGGTTGGCGGAGGAGATTTTTAGGACGTTTAGGTGGGTGGATTGAGGGGCGTTCCATGTCATGATGGAACCCCTATTTTTGGCTTAAAATAGAGAAAAAAGTGACCATTTTAAAATGATATTTATATTCATATCTTAGCACCTCACCCAAATATAGTTACGCTATAGAAGTCAACAGATTCGCTCCTTTACAAGAAAGACGTCCATATGCTGAATACTCTTGAAGCGCAAGAAAAGGTCCGGACCATCTGGTCATGGGATTTACATGCTGTTCAACGGCGTGTAATGAAAGACACTGGCATGAAGTACGATGATGTAATGGAACTCACGCAAGAGTACCGTCGCTATCTCATCTGCATCGTTGCCAACCCCGGAACCGAGGTACCTGTGTCCGAGCCGGTTGATCGGCTCTGGCACGTCCACATGTTGTTCACACAAGACTACGACCGTCTTGCACGGACTCTCTTCCCCGAGACAGGGATCAGGCACACGCCGACCCTGACTGAGGAGGAGGAAGCTGCCATCCTGCCCCAATACCAGGCAGTCACATTGCCGACGTACAACCGCCTCTTTGGTCAGCCTCCTACCCGCTTCTGGCCACTCGCTCACTGCGTCTGTCTCGGTAGTGGCGGTTGGGGGAACTGCGCGTAACCAGGATACTGTTCGCTATCCATTCTGTTGACACTTCCCCCACCTCGTTGGTGGGGGATATTTTTTTCCTTAAACTATGCTCTCCATCTACTATTATACAATCGAGTCACACAACATCCCTCTGCTAAAAGCCTGGGGGAAATCTCTCATGGGCGAATATAAAGCTGAGGCTGTGGAAACATTGGAAGAAGAGAATGCCGTCCTAGAGATAGTTCTATTGAGCGGCACTGACGTAATTGCCATTAATTGTTACCGTGGCGAAAGGCGCCCGACGAATATGGACCGAAAATTGAATAGGGAGCATCGTGCACTGTTTAAAAGAATACTGGTGCCGGCAGAGAAGAAAGATTGGGGAGATGCTGAGGTGGTGTACATGTTGATAAATAACGGTTGAGTCATTGATTAAAAATCCGCGTCAATTTTGATCTGATTGTCGTGTTTCCCAGATACTGCCTTCAATAGTTACGACGAAAGGTTGGAAATATCCGGCTGATTGGGGGAATATTCTTTGCACC
>JAYUSS010000043.1:0-2388 GCA_043755535.1 Candidatus Peregrinibacteria bacterium
TTGACATAGTTGTCCATTCTATGTTTTAGAGAAAAATGGATCAACTGAAAGTGGCTGCGCTAAAGCGCAGGGATTTGGACCGGGGCGGGGACATTAAAGGCTACAAATTAATTTGGGGACATGACCTATGGGAAAATCCGCCAAAAGCCTTAAATTGAAAGATTTCTAAAATATAAGTAAACGCATGCGGAAGTTCAACACTAGGCACCAAAGCAAGAACTCCTGGCAAAACACACCATAGTTGTATCAATAACATTGGTGCCTCCGCTCCGACTCGAACCGAGACCCACCGCATAGAAGGCGGTCAGTCTATCCATTAACCTATAGATGCAGGAGTCATCTGCCTCTTTTTGCTGCTTTCTTCATTTTCTCAGCTTTCCTCAATACATCGCGCTGCATCTCCGTTGCTTCTTTTGCTGCATCAAGCATGACTGTGCGCCGCTTTGTGAGCGGAAGCTTGAAGAAAAAGTCAGCAGTCGAGCGGAGAACCATAAAAGAAAGCTTACGGAATGAGTTGTTCTAGATCATCCAGAGTATACCCGATTTCCACGACATCTTCAATTTTTTGCACCAATTCAAAGTATTTTTCGCTTTTCTGATTCAGAACGTCTTTTCTCACGACATATGCCTGCACATCCTCTCCCCATTCTGCCACCATCTGATCGACACAATGCGGGGCTTCCAAGAACTGCTTAATGAAGGATGTCCGTGGGATAACCCTTCCCTCAACCAGCTCTCTTGCTTTCGCAAACTTCCATGCTTGGACCGGATCTTGATACACATAGATGATCAGGACTGAACGATTCTTTTTGATCGAGCGAGTGACATTGCTGTGCGCCTTCGCAAACGGTGTAAACGTTGTATCCACAATAACGCTGAGCCCTTTCGCCAATACATGATCGTAGAGTTTCTCCACTCCCACTGTAGCTGCTGTCTGAAACAATGATGCATTCGCTCCGTTGAACCCCGGAATCATCGCCCGTATAGCATCTGCATCAATATGCACCACAGGGAGAGGTAACCGCTTAATCACCGCCTTGGCTGTCTCCGTCTTTCCTGCCCCCGGTGACCCGGCCATGAAGATCGTAAGTGGGTGCTCTTCTTTTGGAAATTTCTTAGGATCAGCAAATCGCTCTAAGATGAGGTTTTTGTTCTTCTTCACCCATGCGACTGCATCATCGCTCTGTGACATAGTGAGCACAGCATATCATGTGATGCCACAGACGTAGGGCATATCACCAGCCTTCGCTCGTCGAGCTTCCCACTTCACCTCTGGGCTACGAGGGACAGGTCGGCCGACAAGTAATTGTAATAGATTCCAGCCTTCGCCTTCGGGCTTCGGCCGGAAGGCCAGTAACCCGCGCCAGATTTCAAAGAGGCTCTAGAAGCTGAAAGCTGAAAGCTATAAGCTGATTTCATGCGCCGCACGCTGTTACTCCTCCTCTGGCTTCTCTCTGATCTTGCAATCTTTATAGGAGCATACGTCCTCGCGTACTTCATTCGTGTGGGATGGATCGTTTCCACGGTCTTTCCCCTAGATCTCTTTGTACAGACTGCTGCCTTGACTTCCCCTCTTTGCATCGCAGTCATGGCCATGCTTGGAGTGTATCGACTGATGCGAACCCAGAGTGAACCACGCAACCTGATGCACATTGTCTTCACCTGCATCGTCGCAGCGTCCATGTTCACACTCACGTACTACTTCCTCTATACAAACTTCTTCAGTCGCTTACTGCTGGTCTACGCCTTCATCCTCAGTACCGGTTTTTTGATCACATGGCACATTGGGTTTGAACAGGTAATGCGCCGGTTACTGCGCCTCGGTCGTCCGGTCTATCCGACACTCATCATCGGTGCGACACGCGAAGCTGCGCGCTTGATCAAGATGCTCAATGATCAGAAAAGCCCGCTGGCTCCGGTCTCGATTCTCGACGGACGCGGTTCTAAAGAGACAGCACTTGAAGGCGTACCGGTTGAGGGGAAGCTGAACAAACTGGAAGAGACGATCAAAAAATATCACATCACACACCTGATCCAAGCGAGTGACTTGGAACAATCCATCAACTTACTCAGTGCCTGCAAGAATCACGGCATCACCTACATGCTGCTCCCATCGGTGATGGGCATGATCGAAGGCAGTGAACGAATCGAGTCGATTGAAGGGCAGCAGGTGACGACTGTTAGGACGTGGAAGCAGGTGTTGGGGTGGTTCTTTGGATGAAGCCGAACCTCCCCCTCCCCTAGCCCCTCCCCCGAAGGGAGAGGGGAACGCCGGTACGTTTACTAAAGAATTTTTCCTTTGAAGCCCCCTTGCTCCCCTCGGGGGAAAGGGGGTTGGGGGTTAGGGGGAGGTTGATGAAAGAAAGTCCAATGACAACCAAAGAGCGA
>JAYUSS010000044.1:0-57874 GCA_043755535.1 Candidatus Peregrinibacteria bacterium
CATCGAGCAATTTTTGTGCTCGTGGAGTACACGTCGTTTTCGCCCATAAGAAAGCCAATCATGCCGTTTCAGGCCTGTGACTTTTTAGGAATGTCAGGTTAGAGTATAGCTGCATTGATGATATGATGGGGAGAGAGGAATGTATGATGGATGACGATGAAGCGGACCGCATGGAATTGCAGGAAGCATATTGCAGAGCGGTTTTTGTGGAATACGCGTTGTTAGTAGAGCGAGGTGTCCCCGTCCCGAACGATCTGATTCCGTCCGAGGTTATGCTCTTTTTAGGCTTACGAAGCGTGTGCGGGCGGTGTCACGGTCTGGTGCACGGAGATGGTTTTAGTGTGGACGCCATTGTGAGTACCGTGCGGGCGATGGTAGAAGATGCGGAGCTGTTAGAGCGGCTGCACTATCTCGACCACGATGGGTCGGAAGAGGCGGAACAGAAATATAGGGATCTTGCTGAGAGAATAAATCTTGATAGGGAAGAGGACCGTGGCTCGTCGTGGTTCCTCATTAATACCGTCACGGAGATGATGATCGTCCTTCGGGCCGCTGACCGCATGACCGACACAACCGATCTTCGGTACTCTCATCCTTGGTGTACTGTCCTGAAAGAAGCAAGATATGCATTACAAGGACTCGTCGCCCGTATCCAAGAGCACAATGAGACGTTGGACGTCCCTGAAGAAAGGGAGAGCATATTGCTCTCCAGCCGCTTCCATGGCATTGAGGAGAAGATCCTGCGGTGGTGGGAAGGGCAGAAATGAGAAACATCAAGGCGTCTCTCGGGGCGTTCTTTTTGTCATGCCTCCCCTTTTTGGTACCGCCCCACCAACCCCAATGCCTCCCCTTTCATGGATGCCGCATGCTTCGAAATTCCGCCAGCGTCACGCGGGTGCGGCAGCAGCATAGCGGTGAGGAGTACGGGGATAGCCGATGGTCTCTTGAAGAGCGGCAATGCGCGCCCAGTAGACGGGGCGGTCGAAGTGGTACCACGGGTCGAAGTAGAGCATGTCCGCAATCGCGCGCTCGAGAGTCGCTTGCAGAATGCCGTTTTTCCGGATGATCCCCTCCTGATTATGGAGGAACCGCGGATGTAACCGGCGACTGATGACACGATGCTCACGTACCTCATACCGTCGTGATACGTCTGAGACGAAGGTGAAGGCGTCCATGGATTGCAGAATGTATCCCTCACTGCGCAGCACGGACTCCGTTGTCAGGTAACAGAAGCGGTGGAGCGATGCGGCACAGAGAAGCGAGGGATCGATTCTGTCAGATGGCAGAAGGCTATAGAGCCCGCGATGGATGCGATGGAGCACGCCCGCCTGCGTAAGCCGATACAGCGTCACGCGGAGTGTGTTTGCATTGTCGATGCCAAGGAGCATCGCGAGGTCATCCGTGTGAAAGAGCGGATGCGATGCGTTTGCCAAGCGGGCGATCCGTTTTGCCGATATGTTGAGAGAAGATGTACTTATATGTACATTATAGATGAACTAAATTGATAGATCAAGAAGTGGACACCAGCCAAAAAACTCGCCTCATCACTATTTTTCTGCTATAATAATCCGAAATGTTCACACCCACACCATTCCACGAAATCGAGCTGGTTCGCCGCTTGGCAGGGGCTGTCACGGGGTCTTTATTGGCGCTCACCGTCTATAGCGCATACCACGATATCGGGAATGCAGTGAAGGCAATGGCGCAGAGCGACTCTGCTTCTGTAGTAGAAATGAGTAGCGATACGTACGACGTAAAAGTGGCGCGCATTAAAGCGTTTTCAGACACACTCAAGCAGAGCAATTCCGCTATGGAGTAAGAACGGATAGACTCCGTACACATGACGCCGATCCTCCCGCCATTTATTCTCATCGTATTTTTTGCCGTTGTCGGGTCTTGTTTCGGCAGCTTTGGAAATGTTCTGGTCGAGCGTTTGCCCGCAGGGGCGTCGCTCGGCGGCCGGTCTTATTGTGTCGGCTGCAGAAAAACGTTGCGTATGTGGGAACTGGTACCCGTGCTCAGTTGGTGCTT
Organism: Candidatus Peregrinibacteria bacterium; assembly: GCA_043755535.1. Lineage (GTDB taxonomy): Bacteria > Patescibacteriota > Gracilibacteria > Peribacterales > Peribacteraceae > JAKQEM01. The sequence continues at coordinate 2,032 of JAYUSS010000044.1, forward strand.
TCTTGGTGGTCGGTGTGCACGCTGTAACGCAGCGATCCCCCTTCGGTACACATTGGTCGAGTTTGTTACCGCACTCATCTTTATAAGCTCGTTGCTGCTTTCGCGATTTGATGTGTCCAGCGCACTGCTGCTTGGTATCGCATTCTGGGCGATGCTCCTTATTGTACTCATCGATAGCGACACACAGACCATCCCCGATGTGCTTACGCTTACGCTCGCGGCTTCTGCGCTGATGCTCCAGTGGATGCAGGTCGGGACAGTGTCGTTCCTCCCTGCTCTTATCGGGTTTTTGTTTCTAGGGTTCCAGTGGCTTATCAGTAAAGGGCGCTGGGTCGGCAGCGGCGATGTGCTCTTGGTAGCCGCTCTCGGGCTCCTCTTTTTAAGCTGGCAGATGATGGCTATGATGCTCTGGTTTACCTACGTCGTAGGAATGCTCTGGATTGTAGTCCTCTACCTACGGGGAACGTTGAACCTTGGCGCACGCATTGCCTTCGGGCCGTTTTTGATTCTTGGGGCGGTGCTGACACTGCTGTTTGGGGACAGGATTATGACGATGTTGTTTTAGGAGTATCAGGCATATAAAAAGGGCCGTCCCGATAGAATCGATACGACCCTTTGAATGTGTCAGATGCGTAGTACCGGATCACCGGCTCCCGCCGCCGACGGGCCTCTGTACTCCAACAAGAGAAGAACAGGAGTCCGTCGGCGAGAGAATGAGCACTGACAAGGCCAATAGTACAGTATTTTTTATATCTGTCAATATCCTGGTCCAGTTTTGACAGACTTCATCTTCTCTTTCCTTAAATAATACATTGGCTATTCTGATCAAAAATATGCATCAAAACAGGACTACGACGAGTTACAGCATAGAAGGTCAGTTCTATCGTATACTGCGGTTCATGAAAACGGTCGCACAGAACCGCCGGGCACGTTTTGACTACCGCATCACCGATACGGTGCTCTCTGGCATCATGCTTACGGGGCAAGAGGTGAAATCCTGCCGTATGAGTCATGTGGATTTAGCCGGTTCGTACGTTTCGTTCCTCCGCGGCAAGGCGATCATCAAGCATCTAAAAATTCAGCCCTACAAATTCGCATCGGGGCTGGATGGATACGACCCCGGGCAGGATCGTCAGTTACTGCTGAATGCCAAAGAGATCGAAAAACTCCAAGGGGCTGCAGAGCAAAAAGGAGTGACGATTGTTCCGCTCGAAGTTCAAGCCGGTCGTCACATCAAAGTATTACTCGGTCTTGCAGAAGGACGAAAAACCATCGACAAGCGACAGGTGATAAAAGAGCGAGACATCAAAAAGAAGATGAAAAAGGGGGAAGAGATTTGAGGACTTAGAGGATGTAGAAGACTTAGAAGAAGTAGAGGAGTCGATAGACACCTTTTTGGTGCTGCTCGTTCTTCTATTTCCTCTTGTTCCTCTATATCCTCTATATCCTCCGTATGCCTCTCCTCCCCCCGCACATCACCAAAGCCATCGAGGAGTTCAGCAAGCTCCCCGGTATCGGGCCTAAATCTGCCGAACGGCTGGTGTTTCATTTACTGCGCAGCGGACGGGCTAGTCCAGAAGGCCTTGGCCAAGCATTGCTCGACCTTAAAACAGAGCTTCGCTATTGCCGTGAATGCCAGATGGTGACGACAACGGAGCGCTGCGATATCTGCATGAACCCCTCGCGTGATGCATCGATGGTGCTTGTGGTCGAAGAGCCGCTGGAAGTAATAGCGTTTGAAAAGACATCCTATAAAGGTCGTTATCATGTGCTCCACGGGGTCCTTTCCCCTATCGACGGTATGGGTCCCGAACAGCTCAAAATCCGAGAATTGATTGAACGCTGCAATGCCGGTGGTCCGTCTGAGCACGGCTCAGCCGCGACAAGGATTCGTGAAATTATTGTGGCGACGGACCCCGACGTCGAAGGTGAAGCGACAGCCACCTATCTGCGTGAACAGCTTAAGTCCGTTGTTCCGGTTATTACACGCCTAGCACATGGCCTTCCTATGGGTGCGGATATCGAATTCGCGGATCAGGTTACTTTAAGGGAGGCGTTGGCGGGGAGGAGGAGTCTGTAAATTTGGAAAAGTGCCAAAGATAGTTGACATTCTGTTAAATAATGATGATACTGTATATCCTACTTAATCCGATAGTAGGTAGTTCACATCCACCACTCAGTTTCAAGGAGACATTGTGCAGCACAAAATTATTATTGAAGAATTGTGGGGGGAGAATCGATCTTTTCATCTCACGATCCAGATCTGCTCCATGGAGGGGATTTCCTTTCGGAAATTTTCGAATTGGAACGATCTGCAGAACCCGTTTATGCCGCCTACGGAAGAGACCCCCCAGCAGCCAGTGCCGACTCAGCAGGAAGCAGCAGGCGAGCTTGGTTACAAGCTTGCTCAGGATGTTCTTGCGATTGAAGGGGTATTGGCAGTGACGCTCGGTCCCTATCAGTTGACGGTCGAAAAGGGAGTTGGCTTTGAATGGGAGGACCTGAGTCCGGCCATTCGGGAGATCCTGCTTCCCATCTTTCCGCAGAAGGAGGTCGCTGACAAGGTTCAAGTAAGTGTGCGGCCCTTGGAATCCTGGGAGGACACACCGCAAGGGAAAGCGCAATTGGAGGGAATTCGCCTTCAAGAGCAGCATAACGGCTTCATGAAGCGTATTGTGGAAGAACAGGAGGGCGGACCTCCTTCAGATGAAGATGAGTCAGGCGATCGCTGATTCATCACACATAGTCATTCGGACGTATCGGGTTCGTCCGAGTGATTTTTTTGTCCTTCAGCTCACTCAAAAATCGCATTCACACAAAAGAAAAGGGCTCCTTAGGCACTAACACCGTTCGGATCCCCCTTCGTCTTGTTACAGAGGCATTCTATATCACGTCAGAGCAGCTTTATAGTCCGATCTTGCTCAAAACGCCCATTTTTGCTATACTGATGAGAAATCTCACATAAAACCCACATGCCAACTAAAAAAACAGCCCCCACCGCAAAACCGGCTTCCAAGGGTAAAAAGCCCACCTCCGCCCAGCCTTCGCTCAAGCTTCGGCCGGCAAGCAAGGTTACGGCGGGCAAGCGTATTTTGATCGTGGAGGACGAACGCCCATTGGCGCATGCGCTGGAGCTGAAAATGACACACGAAGGCTATGAGACTGTTGTGTGCAGTACCGGTGAAGCGGGTCTTAAGGAAGCGACGACCGGAAAGTATGATCTCATTCTGCTCGACCTTATTCTGCCTGGTGTTGATGGCTTCACGATTCTGCAGGAGCTGAAAAATAAGAAAATTAAAACGGTCATCATCATCCTCAGTAACTTGGGACAAGACGAAGACCGCAAAAAAGCCGCGGAGCTTGGTGCGAAAGATTACCTGATTAAATCTAACGTCCCGCTTTCCGACATCGTGAAAGTGGTGAAGTCCTCAATCTAATTCCATCTCTTGCCCCATGGCTTTAACCGACTCCGAGCTCAAAAAACTGTTGCTGGACCTTAGCTACGTGTCCGAGGAGGACATTAAAAAAGCTGAAGCCCAAGCCAAAGCACACGGGTCTTCACTCAAGGAGACGCTCAAAGAAATGGATTTGATCAGCCAGGATTTGTACGAGAGTGCGATCGCGGAGTTCTATCACTTGGCGTATTACGATCTTGGGAGCAATCCCCCATCTGTGGAGACAGTGATGAAGCTGCCGGAGGATATCGCCCGCAGTTACAGCGCGCTCTTGGTGAAAGACGACAAGGGTACGATTACCGTTGCGACTGCCGACCCGACAAACAAATTGCTGGAAGAAGCGGTACGCAAAAACTATGGACAGGACGTCGCGCTCTTTCCCGACAAAGAGGATGTCGAAAAAAAGCAGACGTCACGTAAGGCCGCGGCGTACTTCAGTTTCCGTAAAGAAAAAAAGGTGGAGCGCGGTGATTACAAAGGAAAAATCACCTTTGTGTATGCGTCGCGCAAAGCAATCGAAGCGTTCTTCGTCCATTACCGGAAGCCGCTTGCGACACGCTTCCAGCAGATTATCGATGCGAATAAAAAGGTCGCCCCGGAAATCCTGGAAGAAATTTTCAACGATGCGATCGGCCTTCGGGCTTCGGACATCCACTTTGAACCGCAGGAGAAAATCGTCGTTGTACGCTTCCGTGTCGACGGTGTGCTCCACGAAGCAGGTCGTATTCCCCGTGAGTATTACGAGGGGGTGGTGAACCGCATGAAAATTGCGGCGAACATGCACATCGACGAGCACTTTGCCGCACAGGACGGAGCGATTCGCTACGACACCGGAAACGGCAACATGGATATCCGCGTCTCGATCGTTCCTATCGTCGATGGCGAAAAAATCGTACTGCGCCTTCTTTCCGAATACGTTCGCACCCTCACGCTTGCCGACCTCGGCTTCTCCGAAAAAAACCGAGTGGTGCTCGAAAAAATCTGTTACAAACCGTTCGGGATGATCCTCACGACGGGGCCGACCGGTTCGGGAAAATCAACGACTCTTTATGCGCTCCTAAAATTGCGCAATCACCCGGATGTCAACATCTCCACCATCGAAGACCCGGTAGAATACAAGGTTCCCGGCATCAACCATATTCAGGTGAATGCCGAAACCAACCTGACATTCGCCAACGGTCTACGCGCGCTCATGCGTCAAGACCCGAACGTCATTCTCGTGGGAGAAATCCGCGACGGTGAAACGGCAAGCATCGCGGTAAACGCAGCTCTTACCGGTCACTTGCTGTTCAGTACTCTCCACGCCAACGACGCCGTGACATCTGTCCCGCGCATGCTCGAAATGGGAGTCGAACCTTTCCTTCTGGCATCGACTCTCGAAGTCGTGATCGCGCAGCGCCTTGTTCGTCGCATCTGCCCGCACTGTCGCTATAGCTACTCTGTCTCTGCAGCCGAAGCAGCCAAGCTCTTCCTCCATGCCGAGAAGTTCTTTGGCAAGGGAAGCCAGCTTCTCTACAAAGGAAAAGGATGTGAGTCGTGCGGTGGGATCGGGTTCTCCGGTCGTATCGCCATTCATGAGCTTCTGATTATGACACCGGAAGTCGAAGACCTTGTCGTGAAGTGTGCATCAAGTGCCGAAATCCAGGTGGTCGCCCGTAAGCAGGGAATGGAATCACTCTTCGAAGACGGCTTTGAAAAAATGAAAAACGGTGTGACGACGATCGAAGAATTGCTCCGTGTCGCATCTCCTCCGGATGCCCCATCCGTTAAACCCCATGCCAACAAAAAAAACAAAAAGTAAGGCAGGTGTATCCGGCGAGATTATGACGGTGCTGCGTAAGGTGGCGCCGTTCCTGTTCAAGAGCCGCAAGCCTCCGGCCTCCAGCCTCCAGCCACGTAACCAATTAGCTGCTCATAAGAAGATGGCTATAAAGAAAACCACAAAAAAATCTCTGCCACTCAAGAAAACATCCAAAAAGCCGTCTGCAAAAAAGTTAGCAGTCGCCGCTCCTGTCGCTCAAAAGAAGGCGGTGGCTTTCGCAGTCCCGGAGGTACCTGTTGTTGCTCCTAAAACGCTCAAAGGCAGATTCATTCTTGCGCCAGAAGAACAAAAAACGGATGCGAGAGCGGTTCAGTCCGCTCTCCTTGCCGATGCCAAAGATGATTCGTTTCTGAATAAAGTTCAGCTCAAACAGTCGGCTGCGCCGGGCGCGACAAAAGCACCTCGATTTGGATTTGCCCTTTCCTTACTCAGGGATCGCCTTTCCTTCAGTCACTCTCCTAAAAAAGAGGCACAGCAGCCCGAAATTTCCTCAAAAGACATTGCCGAAGACTCCTTTCTGCAGCACGTCGAAAAGAAAAACACCAAATCCGTTGTCGGTACGGCAGGAGATGAAGAGGAGTCATCGAACGGGGTTCTCGATGGATTTGCGAGTGGCTCCAGAGATGATTCAACGCCGACAAAATCGACTGATGCTCCCAGGGGCCGTATTCTTTCTGTCGCGGACCTGCGTCAAGAAACAAAGGAAGCAAAAGAAGCGGCGGTCCGTCTCGAAAAAGAAGTGCAGGAGATCAAGGAGGAAATGAAAAAGCAGCAGCCGGCGAGTTTCTCAAAAATTACTGCTGCTCCTGTGAAAGAGCAGGAGAAGCCAAAAGAAGAAGTGCCTGCAGAACCGCTCAGAGTGAAAAAGCAGAACGTCTCAAAAAGCGGATTCCAAAAATTTGTCGCAGGCATCGGGTACATCGGTCTCGGCAAGGAGCGTATGGCGTTCATTCAGAACTTGGCGACCATGCTCAACGCGGGGCTCCCGCTCATCGATGCCATTCGCACACTTCAGCTAGAAACGAGGCCGAAACCGATGAAGAAGCTCTTGCAACGCATTCTCGATGCTGTCGATAACGGAAGTCCGCTTTGGCGTGCGATGGAAGCGCAGAGTTTCTTTACGCCGCACGCGCTCGCGCTTGTACGCATCGGTGAAGAAGCGGGAAGCTTGTCCGAAAACATGGAATACCTGGCCGCGCAGGAAGAGAAAGACCATGATCTCAAATCCAAAGTGAAAATGGCGATGATCTACCCGTCTATCGTCATGACCATCATGGTTGTGGTTGTGGTGATTCTCGGAATGTTCGTGCTCCCGAACCTCATCGGTGTGCTTACGTCGCTCAATGTAGAGTTGCCGCTCGTGACACGTATCGTGATCGCGGTCAGTCATGCCTTTACCGATTACGGTGCAGTAGGAGTCCCAGGCCTTATCATTGGTGTCTTTGTGATGATGATTCTCAATAAATACACTAAATTACGTGCAGTGTTCCAGTGGTTTACCTTCCATATTCCCGGTGTTGGCTCCTTGGCGCGCCAGGCCACCATCGCACGTTTCGGTGTAATTCTCGGAGGTCTCATGAAAGCGGGTGTGCCTGTGACTGAGGCGATGCAATCGCTCGTGGAAGTTACGACAATCGTTGCCTATCGCACGTTGTACATGCGCATGCTGGATCACATCACCATCGGTGATTCGTTCAGCAAGAGCTTTCAGGCCATCAAGGGCAGCGAAAAACTGATCCCTCCTTCTGTGCAGCAACTGGTGAGTACCGGGGAAAAGTCCGGTGCTCTGGCCGATATTCTGATCAAGATCTCCGAGATCTATGACAAAAAAGCGTCGGAGACGGCGCAGAAGCTGCCGATTATCCTTGAACCGATGCTGCTACTCTTTATGGGAGGACTTGTCGGTAGCATCGCGTTTGCGATTCTCGTTCCGATCTATTCGATCGTGGGGAATGTGGGACGGTAACAAGATCCAAGATACAAGCACCAAGATCCAAACGGTTTGGAATACTTGGAATTTGGACCTTGGATCTTTTCGAATCTGAGGTCAAGGCAAAGTAACACTCATTCATCGTGATAGGCAGTTAGAATAGAGCCCTCACCCCTGACCCCTCTCCCGTATGCGTCGTTTCGGCTTTGCTCTCATTGAAATGATTCTGGTTATCGGAATCATGGGGGTTGTCGGCGGCATGGCTATCCCTCTCTATCGCGATTATCAGATTCGAAATGACTTGAATCTCGCGACCGAGCAGGTCACGCAGGGTCTTGCCCGTGCACGTCTACTCGCGCAATCCGGTCAGGACGATTCAGGGTGGGGGTTCTACGTTCCCGCAGGCGTGCTCTACAAGGGTGACAGTTATATTGGTCGAGATTCCTCCTACGATGAAACGTATCCGATGCCGTCAACCATCATGGCGGCCGGTCTTTCTGAAGTGTCCTATGCGCGTCTTGCGGGTACGCCAAGCGGCACAGGCTCTATCACCCTGATTGCTCTTAACCGCGAGGAGCGCACGATTTATATCGTCGTGGGAGCCGAGTCCATTGCCATCGTCCATGAAAACGATTTGACGATTTGTCACCAGACAGGACAGGGCTATCACACGCTGACCATGAACGAAGCTGCGTGGCCTGCACATCAGGCTCATGGTGATACGCTTGGTGCATGTCCCGTAACTTCTTCTTTTGCCTCCTCCGCTATTTCCAGTGTCGCCGCAAGTAGCGCAGTGTCATCGGCTGTTTCCAGCGCAGGAGCCAGCGCAACATGCCAGGATCGCTTCAGCATCGCCGCTGATGGCACAATCACAACGACCGGTCCGCTCAGTATCCGGTTCGATTCGCTGGGTGCGAAATTCGGCTACGGTAACGGCAGCACTGCTGTGCCGGTGCAGGTGGCCTACAAAAAGAAAACGAGTGGCAACTCCTACACGAACTTGTTTAGCGGCAACGCGATCAACGGCAACGGAGGTGCAACGCAGACCGTATCCGGTTTCAAGAGCGGCGATAACGTAATCGTGCGATTCTGGGCACAGTACAGCCAGAAGGGCTGGTTGTCCTACGATCGAAAAATAGTGTCGAACGATGGTTCGAATGCGGTGCTTGTGTTGCGTAACGGCGATACGCCTCCCGTGATCTTGGGCTCTAACGGTCAGACGAGTATTTCCACGTTACTTGCTCCTATTGTGTCGAATGGAGTGATCAGTATCGGGACCTACGACCTTGTGCTCATTGGCGACTTCAACCGGCCGGATTGCAACTCCTGCAGTAATTATTACTGTAGCAACTGTACGGGTGTCGACTATCAGGACGGAGTGGTGTTGGTAAAATTCTTAACACCGTCGTGTTAGCTTCTTAGCTTCTCAGCTGCATAGCTTCTTAGTTACACCCGCCTGAGAAGCTAAGCAGCTATGCAGCTCGTGAAAATTTCGTATGTTGGCTTGGCCTCGATAAACGTATGCTATCCACAATGCAGCACAGAGTTCGTCATCCCCGTCCCGGCTTTCTCCTTCTGGAAGTGATGGTGGGTATCTGCATTTTTGCGATATTCGTGACAGCGATCGGACTCACGATGCTTTACGGACAGGAGGGAACCATCATGGCGGGCGATCGTATCCGGGCCACGTATCTGGTACAGGAAACATTCGAAGTCGCGCGCGCGGTGCGTGACGGATCATTTGCGGCACTCACATCAGGTCCTCACGGCTGGAGAGTGACGTCGGGTGGCCTCTGGGCTTTTACCGGATCGCAGTTAGTGTCCACAGGGTCCTACACAAGTACACTCACTATTTCGTCACGTGGCTCCGATTGGGTGGCACTGAGCGTCCGTACCGCGTGGAAGCACGGCTATAATCGTTCCGGTGCGATTATTCTTACAAGTGAACTGACAGACTGGAGAACGACACGATCGGTCGGAAACTGGTCCAGCTTAACAGTGGACGGAACAGTGACACCGGGTGGTTCGCCGACATTCGTCGATCTTGCTCTCTACTCCGGCTCGTACGTGTTTGCCGCAAGCCAGGACTCGACTGGTTTGTATGTGTTTGATACCACCACCACGACTGCTCCCTCGCGTATCAATAGCTCCTTCTCCCTCGGGTATTCTGCGTGGGACGTTGCTCTGCGTGGGACAGTCCTGTTTGTCGCTACAGATGATCCTTCGCAGGAAATCCGCGCATATCGCATTTCGAGTCCGTCATCGTTTTCATCGGCGCAGCTGCTTGGCTCCTATAACATTCCAGGTTCGGCACGCGTTCGCTCCCTCGCACTCAATGGCAGCACGCTGTTTGCAGGAGCGACCGCCAGCTCTACTTCCGGTGAAGCAGAGTTCTATGCCCTGCGTGTGACATCCGGTGGCACGATCAGCTTACTTGGATCTCTCGATGATAACTCGAGTACAGTGGAGATGATCGCGCTTTCGGGGACGGCTGCGTACTTAGCCAGTTCCATGGACACGGGCGAACTGCGTGTGGTGAACGTCGAGAGCGGATCCAATCTCTCGCTCATCGGCACGTACAACCTCTCCGATCGCACGCTCGATGCCTTTGCCATCGCGACGAGCGGAACAGCCGCCATTATCGGCACGCAAAAAGGAACGAGCATCCAGGAGGTGGTTATGTTTCACACGGGGACCGGTGGGTCGCCTTCCACGACCGATGGCCCGTGGTATCACGAAGGCAGCGGCTCCATTGTCGGTATCGATACCGATCCGTCGGGTTGTTTTGGATTCCTCGCAGCCTTGTCCGGCCAGAAAGCGTTACAGGTCTTTCATATGCGCGACACATCCGCACTCACGGAACTGGCGACCTACACATCGACGAGCGGACTGGGTCGCTCCGTGCTCTATGACATGCGCCGTGACCGCCTGATCCTCGCAACCGATCAATCACTGATTATTTTCCGCCCCGGAGTTTCTACCGGAACCTGTCCATGATGCACTCTCTTCATCATCGGCATATGCGCGAGGGGTATGTATTTCTCGTTACCATTCTCATGGTGGGGAGCATTGCGACGGCTACGGCCGTTTCCCTGATGTTACTTTCGTGGGCTGCAGAGCAAAACGGGTTTTTAGTGCAGCGATCAACCCAAGCGTACGAGTATGCCAATACATGTGCCGAGAGGGCGCTTCGTAAACTTCGTATCGACCCCGCTTACGCCGGGGAAGAAACATTTTCGTTTGCGACAGGGAGTTGCAGTATTCTTCGCATCGGTGGTGCGGGGAATGAACGTCGGACACTCTGCACATCCGGAGAGGTGGATGATATCAGTCGCCGCTTACAGGTGAATATCGATCGCTTATATCCCTCGGTACGCATCAATTCGTGGGCCGAGGTGCTTTCCTCCAATGCATGCCAGTGAGTAACAAGCATCTTCATGCCGGCGTATCGTTGATCGAACTGATGATCTTTCTAGGAGTGTTTGCTATGGTTATTTCTGTTGCACTCCCGCTCTTTTTTTCGGCAACGGAAAACAGGCTCTTGCAGCAGACAATATCCGTCGTGGAACAAAACGGAACGCAGATGCTCCAGAACACATCCATACACGTGCATGCATCGGAGCGCATTATCTCCCCCGCAGCCGGTCAGACGGGGTCGGTGCTGGTGCTGCAAACCGGGAATGTCTCCACCGATCCAACGATCATCGGCATCAGCAGCGGATCACTCGTCATCATCAAACATGCGACGAAAGAACCTGTCAGCAGTCCTCAGGTTGCGATTACGAATCTTGTGTTCAGGAACACGTCGACATCCACTACACGACAGAGTGTGAAAATGTCCTTCGATCTTTCGCGTACCATTCGCCTGCAGATGCCGCACAGTTATGCGCGACTGTTCGAAACAACATTTTCACTTTTGCCCGATGACGTGACTCATGGCAACTCCTGTAGCTGTCTTGCTCCCACCTGCGCAGCGGGAGATCAGTATACGTGGAGAGTCTGCGAAAATTCGCTCTGCTACACAGCTACGACGGATCTGGAATGCCCGTAAGAAATTGAAAATTGATAATGGATAATTGAAAATAAAAAACATTCTTCACTCGAGAAGTAATTATCAATTTTCAATTATCCATTATCAATTCGACAAGAGCCGCATCTCGAAGCCGTACTGTTTCCTTTTCGCGTCAAGCGAAAACGCCAGCCAAACGCGTTTGTCTTGTTATAATAACCGCCGCCGTGTGGAATTTTTGTTCCACCGATCCCTTCATTTCTTTTCCTTTCTCCTCCCATGGACATGTCTACAACTCAGAGGCGACAGGGGTTCACGCTCATTGAACTTCTGCTCGTCATCGGCATCATTGCCATTCTTGCCTCGATCGTGATCGTCGCGATCAACCCGACCAAGCAGCTTGGTGACGCTCGCAACGCGCAGCGACGCAGCGACGTCAACACCATCCTGAACGCGGTGTACCAGTACGCGATCGATAACAACGGAACGATCCCGACCGGCATCACCACGACTGCGGATGAAGTCTGTCGCACTGGTGGCACAACCACGGGTTGTGTGAACCTCAGCGCCCTGACAGGTTCGTATCTCGTAAGCCTGCCGAACGATCCTCAGGCTACAAGCAGTGATACAGGTTATAGTGTTGTCCGCGATACCAATGGTCGCATCACGGTCGTGGCTCCTTTGGCCGAGAACAGCGATACAATCAGCGTTACGAGATAATCAGTTTTCCATTCGCGAAACATACAACCCTGCACGCACGTGCGGGGTTGTTTTGTATTTCGATCTTGTTGCATCTTCGTAAATGGGTAAAGTAGTCGACATGCATCACAAACACCGGGGATTTACCTTGATCGAATTACTACTCGTCATCGGGCTCATCGCGATTCTCTCGACGGTGGTTATTGCATCCCTCAGTCCCACGCGTCAGCTGGGGTCGAGCCGCGATGCTAAACGTCGCGCCGATGTGAACACCATCCTGAACGCGGTGTATCAATATGCGATCGATCATCAGGGAATTTTGCCTTCGGCGATTCCGACCGGTGTATCTAGGCAGATCTGTAAGCTTACTGCCGCAGATTGTGACGAAGTCGACCTTGATGCACTCAGCGGAACGTACCTCGTCACTATCCCGATCGATCCGCAGGCATCCGATACCGGGACCGGCACGTCGTACTTCATACGCCATGACAGTAACGGCCGCTTGACGGTCTCAGCGCCCTTGGTAGAGGAGTCGGATTCGATCAGTATCACACGGTGACGAGAGGATGGAGAGGACATGTATTCTCCCTATTATTGCCCTTTTGCCCTTATATATCATTTCAGACCATTTTATGCTATAATAATGAGAAATTCGCATCATGTCTGTATCTCGGCATCCCACCCTCCGGCCCACGGTTCTACGCTCCTCGATTCTCGGGCGGCTGGTCATGCAGGCGATGCTTCTTACGGGATTCATCGTGATTTTGCTGACAACACTTTCGTTCCTCGTCACGCGGTCGATGCTGGAACAGATCATTCTTTCGCAACTCTCGTCCATCGCGTCGGTGTCCGAAGACGCGATCGAGCAGACGCTGCAATCGCACCGTGAACGGGCTGCGCTGCTGTCGGCGCATACCGATATCCGTCAGATATTGCGCAGTGCCGCACCGCGCGGGACACTCGAGCGGCTGTTTCTGCAGGTACGTCGCGATGAACCGTCGCTTTCCGGTATAGAAATCTATAACGCAGATGGTCGTTTGCTTGACAATGTCGGCGAGGGTGCCGGCTTGCCCGATGATGCGCGGACAACACCGCAGTATCGCAGCGTCACGGACAGTACAGGCTGGCGATGGTACGACGTGCGTACGCCCGTCTGGGGATCGCAGTCCGGCAAAATCGGGTATCTGACTCTGCGGTATGATGCACGCCCCATCTTGGATCGGTTCATCGCGGTCGCCCCGTCCCTCGGGTCCGGTTCGCAGGTACTACTTGCCCGTACCGGCAGCGGCGAACTGCAACTGTTTCATCTTTCCGATAGAACGGATGCGTCGTACATCCTTTCTCTGGGTCCCGTCACGCGTGCGAACGCCGCGGTGATGCCATGGATTTCATCTGTCACAGGCGGAGAAGGTGTCGTACGCTCGAGTGATGAGAAAGGAGCGGACATGTTGGTCGCCTATCGTTATCTACCGACACTCGGCTGGGGCATGGCGCTATTAATCGACCGCCATACCGCACTTGCAGGAGTGCGCACTCTCGCCTTCACGCATGCCGCTATCGGCACATTGCTCCTTTTGCTTGCTGCCATACTCGCGTGGCTTCTTGCCCGCCAGCTCACACAACCTCTGCGCAGTCTCACCGAGCGCGTCCAACGTCTCCGGCCCGGAGCATGGGCCATGCACAGGTTCATTCATACCGGAGACGAAGTCGAAGTGCTCGAATCGGTTATAGTCGATATGGCTGGTCGCCTGCAGAAGCTGTATCGCTCGCAGGAAGCAGAAATACATCTTCGTACCGAGGAATTGCGCCGCCAGTACGCGCTCGACCGAACCATTCTCGATAACATCGGGTATGGCGTGCTCACGGTCGATCACAAAGGACACATCGTCGGCATCAATCCGGCGGGTCTGATGCTTCTTGGAGAAAGGAGTGATCGCATTGCGGGGAAACCGGTGCAGGGAATTTTGCGTATTTGCGGCCATCGCGGCGAAGCATTGAAAAGCATGCATCCCCTCTTGCAATGTATGAAGACGGGCAAGATGCAAAAGACGCCGCTGACCGCCCACTTTAACATCCGCCTCCGTGACGACACGCTCCTACCGATTCTCTACACCGTGAGTCCGTTCGGTACCGGCAACAAAATTGCGGGCGCCGTCATGGTGTTTCAGGATGTCACCGAAGAGCGCAAAGTCGATTACCTGAAAACAGAATTTATCTCGTTGGCCAGTCATCAGTTGCGTACGCCGCTCTCTGCGCTTCGTTGGTATGTCGAACTGATGGGAGAACATCGCGCACATCTCGACGACGATCAGCGGGGGTATCTGCGCGAAATGGAAAAATCCGTCGCACGGATGGTGCGCTTGCTTACCTCACTGCTTCACGCCTCTCGTTCGGAAAGTCAGAAGCTGCAGCCGTCGTTTATTATGACCGATCTGCGCACAGTGCTGCAGGAACAGGCCGATGATACATTGCCGCTCTTGCAGGAAGCAGCCCTTACGTGTTCGCTTTCGCTTCCGAAGCGCGCGGTCACGGTGCGCACCGACCCCACACTGCTGCGCATCATCATGCAGAATCTGCTGTATAACGCCATCAAGTATTCCCGCGATGCCCATAAACCTATCGTCATTGCGCTGGCCGAACGATCGTCGGATGTCACGATTTCCGTCAGTGACCAAGGAGTCGGTATTCCCGCAGCCGAACAACCGCGCATCTTCCAGAAATTCTTCCGCGCCAAAAACGTCCGCAAACTCGACACCGACGGCAACGGCCTCGGGCTCTACATCACCAAATCCATCGTCGAACGCTTGGGCGGCACGATCGGTTTCCAATCTGCAGAAGGAAAGGGAACGACGTTTACGGTGACGTTGCCGAAGGGGAACCCCACTTCGTCCCGTAAGGCGGGACTACGAGGGGCAAGGAAGAAGTGAGTATGGAGCGGGTTACTGGAGCTTATGAGGAACTGACCTTTCCTTCTTTCAGGATAATTTTTTACGCTCTTCATCAATTGCTAATCTCTCCCACATCGTCATATCGGGATGTGGTATTTGCCCCATAGATTGAGCCAGTCCGCGTTCCAGTATCATCATGGCATAGCAGAGTTTTATGCCTTCAGCCCCCGCAGACGGTGCGAGTAAGTCATGTGACCAAATCATCATACTCTGTAAATCACCGCGCAAAGCAGGGAGAACTTCTTTCATATTGCGATTTCGCGGTGGAAAAAATTCTTTTGGCACTTCGCCCATGCCCGTTTTCGTCCATAACTTTCTAACTTCTTCAAACCCTGCTTTTTCCAGTTCGGGAAACTGCCTCTTTCCCATTTCCATGAAAATTTTCTCAGCTTCTTGAGGAGTGGGTACCTCGTCAAAAACCATATTTTCTTGTTCTGCAGGACTGATATTTACATAGTTAAGACAAAGGCGCATCAGGTCTTCATAGTTACCCTTATCTGCATTATTCAAAGCTCGCCTGTAAGCAAGTGCGTATCGACCTTCCACATTTTGACTATCATCAACTTCAAGATACCCACTTTTTGCTTCTTGGAAGAGTTGCGTTGCCTGACCTTCCAATCCCTTAATCCATTTTCCGTACGGTGTTTGTTTTGCAAACACCTTTTTACTTTCTGCCGTAAAAATATACGGTTTCAGCGTTTCGTTTCCATGATCTGGAGTGGATGTTTTTTCAGGTGGCATAATATTTATATTATAGCATTTTTTTGTAAATTAATCAATGTACCCACCCGCAAATTCCTACCAAACATAGAGTTGCGCTATACGTCAAAACCGCGTATCGTCACCTATTCCATGGAAGAACCAATCAAAAAACGGCTTGTGGATGAGCTTTTGAAACACATACCAGAGATGCCTATGGAAATGGGCGTGTCATTTGATCAGGCCAATGCAGTGGTACTTCTCAAAAGATACGAGACGCTTACGCAGTCGCAAAAGAATGCCATCATGGGGTTCCTTGCCAATCTGTACGTATCTGGAGCTTACAAAAAAGATGAATTTCTCGATCCCTACTTATTCGGGGAGTTCACTGACTTTCCATACGAGCAGACGAAAGAACTCCGTGATTATGCTATCGGGTATCTTGAGATCGGCGGCTTGATCGAGCGCAAAGATAACCATATTCATATCATTTCAGCCGAGGCATTACGCATCTTTGCGGGAATGTTGATTGCTCTGATAATTGGTGAGAAATACTTTGAGAAACAGTCCATTGATTCGGAGAAATTTCCTCGTCGTTTGCGTCTGCAAGAACACGGTATGGGCTACAAATTGTTTGAGGTTAATAACGGCATCGAAACTCTTCTCTGTAAAATCCAGTCCAAAGGTGCACGTCGGGCTTTCTTCGATGTGTGCTGGAAACATGCAGGAACGTGTATCCCGTTTGATCTATTCCATGACGAGCTTCCGTTAAATGAGCATCAGAAATTCAAGCCATCAGAGTATCTTCAGAAGTTTCGTTTGCAAGAGGGGGATCGACTATACCGCTACGCCTACGCTCATCCCGAAGAAGGATATGTGTACTTTCAAAAGCACTATGCTCCTGATCTGTTGATCAATTTGGTACCGAACTGGTACCGAAATCAGCAAACGTGAGCGTCTTTTAGAAAAGGCCGTAAAACGGGGGCGTGTTCGTCGTCCCTTCAGTTTCGGCCATCCAAGACTTCCAAGTGCTCTATGAGAAGCACTATGGGGTAGTGCTTGCCGAGCCCGAGGCAGAAGTGAAACTCAACGCCCTTCTGGGATTGCTCTCTGTCGCGCGCGAATGCGCTGATGCTTGTGGCGAAGCGCACGAGCGCGGTGAGTATCCTGAAGGCTTTTTGTCCGTTTCTGGTCTAGGTGAAGTAACACCTAGACCACCTTTGTCATGAAAGTGAGACTTTTCCGCTTAGGCCTCGACCTTATCCGCTACAACTTCAATGCGAAGTTCCGTGGCAATACTTTTGCGTATCTTTTTGATGGCCTATCGGAGAACTCACCCGAGAAGATGGCTGATTTCCTCGGACATCGTTTCAGAGTTGTGTATGCCGAAACCGATTCGTTGAAAATGCTGTCTTTTCACCATAAAAACCACCGCGTATTTTTGCTCGTGAAGCAGGCAGGGATGGGGAAAGCGGATCACATTCCCTACACGTTTTTGTTTGATGGTTCGTACTTTTATTACCCTGAACTGACGCGCTGCCTCTTGGATTTTACAAAAAAGTACCTTCTGTACCTTTCCATATCTCGGTTAGATATCGCGCTCGATTGCGATGTAACCGTAGACGATCTGTTTCATAACCATAAAACACAGTTCGTTCTTGATAAAATGTGGCGCAGGTATGGCAAAGTCGTAACCTTCTATCTGGGTCAGAGAGAGGGAAATGCGAAGTTTTTTATCCGTATCTACGACAAAAAAAGGGACTCGATGAAAAAGGAAAAGTTTGATCTGTTCAGTCATTATGTCCTCGAAAAAGTGGTGACGCGCATCGAGGCAGAGCTACACCCAATGACGCTTAAGGCGCTCAAAATCACTCCCCAGACAATCATCAAGTACGAAGAAGACCGACTGAACGGAGGTCATACGTCTCTTACATTGATGCAACAGTATTTTGCTTCGCTCTGCATGAACGAACAGGGTACGTATTTCTATCCACTCAAGGATCTTGATTTCAGTTCCATTGAACGACTGACAATCGCCAAGAAGACGGGGCGGATGTTGCATCCTGAAGAACTGGAAAAGCACGAGAAGCTGCCGCATATGAAACAGTTCATCACGCGTGCCGAAACTCTGTATAAAATGGGCATAGACCCGATCATGCTGCTGCTCATGCATCTCCCGCGTCCTGTCGATCACCCCTACTGGGAGCAGGTTCGAACTCATCGAACTATCTCATTCCTACTTCCTCAGTTATCCTTCTCCCCCTATGAAGTACTTTCTCTATGCTCGGAAATCGAGTGAAGACAAAGAGCGGCAAGTGCAGTCGATCCCCGACCAGTTGCGGATTCTCGGTGCGATTGCCGCAGAGCGCGGCCTTGATGTCATCGAGACCATTGTGGACAGTAAATCCGCGAAAGCACCGGGCAGAAAAGGATTCACGGCAATGGTACAGCGCATACAAGCAGGAGAGGCACAGGGAATCCTCTGCTGGAAGCTCGATCGTCTGTCACGCAATTCCGTCGATGGCGGAACGCTCATGTGGATGCTCCAGCAAGGCATCATTCAAGAGATCATCACGCACGAGAAGACGTACTATCCCCAAGAGAATTCGCTCATCCTGAACGTGGAGTTCGGCCTTGCGACGCAGATGATCCGTGACCTCAGCACGAATGTGAAACGCGGCCAGAAGAGCAAGATCGAAAGGGGCTGGATGCCCGCCCGCGCTCCCATAGGGTATTTGAATGAGAAGCAGGGTATCAAAGGTCAGAAACGTATTCTGATCGATCCTGTGCTATTCCCTATCATCGAATCGTTATGGCACAAGCTTCTGACCGATCAATTGTCACTCATGCGGCTTTTCGATCACATGAAAGAACAGTGCCCGATTTTCGTGAAAGGGAAAATGATCGCATTCTCGTCTTTTCACGAAATCTTTCAGAACAAGTTTTACTGCGGCCTGTTCCAGTGGAATGAGGAATGGATGATCGGTGCGCAGAAGCCGATGCTTACGCAATCTGAATTCGAGCAAGCGCAGTCGTTCCTGCATCACGGGAAGGGCGTGCGTGATCGTTTGCTCGATTTCCCTCTCAAGGGACTATTCCGATGCGGGACGTGTGATTCTCTCATCACTGCCGAGCGTAAGACAAAAATGGTGAAGTCAGTCGGGGCAACGAAGGATTACGATTTCTACCGTTGCGGCCACAATCGACGCTCCTACCCGTGCACCGAAAAACCACTCTCGGCGCACGGCATTGATGATTGTCTTTTGCAAGAACTTGCGAGTGTGCACCTGCCCGATGAGATCATTGCGTTCGGTATTGCATGCTTAGACACTATGGAAGATGTACAGGAAACGCCGAAAGAGCGGCAATTGTCCAAGCAAATTGCCGATCTTTCGCGCCGTATGACTATGATCGAGAGCAATATCCCTGAAGAAGCCAATGCGGAAACAAGAGCGATCATGCAGACCAAGCTCAATGCACTGAAAGTCGAGAAAAAGGGAATCGAGGAAGAGATGAAAACCACGGCTGAACAGCGCAACAACAAGCACGTTGGTATTCGTGACCGACTGCAGATTATTCAAAACGCCTCTTACGCGATTAAACACGGCACGAAGGATCAGAAAAGAAGGGTCGTCTGCGGTCTCGGTTCGAACTGGCGGCTCACTCAAAAAAATCTAGTCTACGAGCCGCATTACGTCACCTCGGCCTTGAAAGAGACTCGGAAAATACACGAAGCGGAAATCAGGCAGTTCGAACTGAGAAAAAACCAGTCTGGGACTAGCACAAGTATGGATCAGAAACTTGTTACTACGGTATGGAGCCACCAGCCGGACTCGAACCGGCGACCACCTCATTACAAGTGAGGTGCTCTACCAGCTGAGCTATGGTGGCTGGTAAAAGAATGACGTGATGCTGTGAAGACCAATGGGGCCACGAGACTCTACATTTTTCTGAGCAATTTCGGAAGCTGATTCTTGCATGAATTAGCCATTAATGGGATAATGCTGGTCTGCTCCTTGGATGATCGCTCCGGCTACGCGAAAGCGGTGCCGAGAGAGGAACGTCCGGGCTCCACCGGAACGCCATGCGGATAACATCCGTCGCGGCGGCATATATCAGGTAAAGCCGTCGTAGAACTAGTGCCACAGAGACGTATCCCCTTTAGTGGGGAGTGAAACGCCACGGAGTACCGTGGACCCCGCACTCCACGCGAGTGTTTGGTTGGTAAACTTATGGTGGAGCAAGGAGGAATTGGGTCGGCAGATTCAGCGATGGTTCCGTCGCTCTGTCTTCCCCTCCGCACAGTGTCGTGGTGCGATGCGCAAGCATCTGCTACTGCGACCGAGGTGTTCAGGCAACTGTCACCCCAGAGAGATGATCGTCATCCGCCCTGAGCTAGTCGAAGGGCGCGATACAGAACCCGGCGTATAGAGGGGCAGGACAAAGGAGAGACCGAAAGAGGTCTCTTTTTTGTAAAAAATTTGCTACACTGATCGAACAATGACGAATAAAAAGTTGCAACATCAGGCAGTTTCCCTCAATCAAGAGAAAAGCAAAGAAGAACTTTTTGCTCAAATCCGGAGTAATCAGAAATGGAAAAAGCTTCCCAAGAGAATAGAAGATCTAGATGGAGATTTTGATAATCTTCTCCGTGAACTTGCAAAGCGGTGAAGTATGTAGATATCTCAACGCAGAGGGCGACTTGATTTATTAAGGGAGAAAGTCGGGGAGATTTGTGGGTTGGTGTATAGGCCTCCGGAGATGGAGTAATCGATGCTTGAATCCGAGAAGCGGCTCCTCCATCAATCACCGCGCTGTAAAACACTGCATCGACACAATCCACTCCTGTCGGACCTCTTCGATCACAGTCGCAATCGGATGTTTCCGAAGACTCCCCAGCCACCTCCAGTCGCGTTCTTTACCCGAGAGATCAAAAATATACTTCCAACTTTCCGATTTTTCTTGAATACGCTGTGTAAAAGGGATTGTACGTTCACGCTCGTCCCACGCTTCACTTTCCGCTTCCGTCCGTGCCAAGTGCCAGTCATTCAGGACATGATGCCATAGTTCGAAATCGTGAGGCAGATGCAACTGTGCGGGTACCTTCGCTTCGATCAGAACGCCCGGCGTTCCTCGGGGCAAATGCCGATACCGAAGATCTGGCTTAGGACGTTTTACATCCCAGCGGGTCCATGCCCATACCGGCCACCCGCCATTGTAGTCCGGGATACGCTCCTGCATCTGTCCCATAATCCATTTATACGCATCGCGATAATCCTCCTTTACCTATTCTTCACTTCCACGAAGTGCCCCGTTGCGCTCAAGTTGCGATAGCATGCCTTGATGCTGGATCTTCCATACGGTCGTGTGCGCACTCTGATCGGGAGATTTCGGCATAGCAAAGCATTCTATTCGCACTGGCCGGGGGGTACAATATGCGCATGAAACGCTCCGAAGCCGTCTTTGGCGCCATCCGCGTTCCGCTTGATGCGGTAGCTGTATTTTGCGCACTGCTACTCTCGTACAAATTGCGCGAGGCGAACATCGACCTTGTGCCGTCGGTCCAGCTCCTCGATCCGGCGTCGACGCTCCCGCCTGTGGGGTATTACATGTCGTCGTTCATCATTCCCAGCGTTGTCGCATTCATTCTCTTTTGTGCTGCACTCGGGCTCTACGCCCTCCAGTCGACGCGCAGTGCGTGGAACGAAGTGGGGCGCATCATCACGGCGGGGATCCTCTGGTTAGTCGGCATCATGGCGTGGTATTTCTTAGTCCAGAAACAACTCTTCTACTCGCGTCTGCTGCTCCTGCATTCCACATTTTTTATTATCCTGTTTGTCACGCTCATCCGAGGTGCTCTCACCCTAGTGCAGCGATCGCTGTTACAAAAAGGAATCGGGGTGCGCACGGTTCTTTCCATCGGTCGACAGAAACTCGGCGGCATTGCGCGCGATACTCTCTCCCACGATGTGTGGTATGCATACTTGGGGCATGTAGCAGACCTTGCGGCGCTCGTGGAGCTTTCACGCACAAACGACCCCGATCTTGTCTTGCAGACAGACCCCAACCCCGGCAGCGGCGAGACGTTGCTCCTCATTGACTACTGCCGCAGTCACCACATCGGCTACGCATTCCTGCCGCCCGTCCTTGCCGATGTTCCACATTTGCTTCTGGTTGAACGCTTGGGGTTACTCCCCATGATTCGCCTGCAACCGACGCCACTTGATGGATGGGGACGGATCTTTAAGCGATTATTCGATATCGTGGCGTCACTCGTTGGTATTATTGTTATGGGCATCCCCATGCTGATCGTTGGGCTCATTGTGCACCTGGAAGGAGGTCCAATTTTTTATGTTTCGCGCAGAATCGGAGAAGGCGGTAAGGCACAAGTACCGGTCTTTAAATTTCGATCCATGGTGCAGGACGCCGATGCACGTAAGCCGCTGCTCGAAAAAATGAATCACCGGAGCGATGGGCCGCTCTTTAAAATCAAAAATGACCCCCGCGTCACGCGTATCGGTTCGATCCTCCGTCGCTGGTCGATTGATGAATGGCCGCAGCTCTTCAACGTACTGCTTGGTCACCTGTCTCTCGTTGGTCCCCGCCCGCATTTGCCCGACGAAGTACAACGTTACACCAGTTACCAGCGCCGAGTCTTTGCGGTAAAGCCGGGGGTCACCGGTCTTGCCCAGGTCTCGGGCCGGTCCGATTTGTCTTTTAGTGAAGAAGTCGCGCTCGATTTAAAATATGTGGAAGAATGGTCATTTAAGCTGGATTTATGGATTGCGTGGAGGACATTTGTGGTTATCTGTGGCAGGAAAGGCGCGGATTGACGCTTTTGTCATTTTTTGGTATAATATAAACATGCTAACAACCACTCCAGATTCATCTGGTACTGAGGAGTCTAGCGAGGGAGAGCCTCTTTTAAATCGTCTTTTGCAGTTGAGAGACAGGGTTGATTCAATGAATGCAGAGTTATGTGGCCATGAACATGAAGTGTCAGTTCACCAAAAATCATTGGCAACACGCAACACACAGGTGATTGAAGGCCAAGTCCCCTTATGTCCACTTTCACGTCGTATACATAACACCACATGCAATCATTGCCTTTTTCAAGGGGGCAAACAGAAAATAGCAACACTGCTACCTTCTCTTGATTTTAAAGCCCCAGAATTTATCCCTGCGCACCAGGGAGTTGGCCAAGCAAATCCATTTGCAGCAGAAGTAGAGTACGCAGCGTTACTGGGTGTTTCGTTTTCAAAAGAAGATGTTGGTGAGTTTCTTACAAAAAGTACTCATGCGTTATCCAATGCGTCGGAAGAAATGCGCAGAAAAGATCCTGATTATTCAATGTATCTTTACCGAAGAAGTGATGCCTTTAAGGATATTCAAAAACAGGATACGAATCCTCTTGGTCAAATACGAGCATGCTGTTCCATCTTGCGTCAGATGATTAACGACCGTGATGCCAAAGCGGGTTCGGATACCCGAAAACAAATGTATAACGCAGAAAAAATTCGCAGTAAACAGAAATTCATAGTTTTTGTGCTTGATGAACTTAAACCTATTATACTAGCTGCTATCGACGTAAGTATTGATAAAGAAAAAGGAAGTCATAAAGATGTATCCTCATAAAGGTAGATACCTGTTCTCTGCCGTCTACCTTCTGTATCCTATCTTCGTGCGCACCCTCGAACGCGTCATCGTCGGCACCCTTGCAGCACTGCTTTTGATTGTTGCCGTACAATCACTGTTTCCGCGCGAGTATGTACCCAACCCCAAAGAGCCGGTGGTAGAGGTCCCGTGCACAGGTACGCCTATCAAGGTCGATTTTGCCTACACAGGCGGGGTGAATGACCCGTGGACGTGCAAAGAGCAGTGTAACGACGATAAGCCGCGCTACATTCTGTATAGCAACGGAAAAGCGACGCAGTGCGGGGCGCCGCCGGGATGTAACGATACAGGTGAAGATAGTGGTGTTACCTGCACCGCACCTGGTACTGCCTCGCAATCGTGATACGAACAACCTTGCAAGCTGGTCAGCTTGTCAGGTTCCTAACCAGCTAACTAGCTGACCAGCTAAAAAGCTTTATAGCGGCATTTTGAGTTGCGTCGGTTTTTCCTCAGTATTCACTGGAATGCCTCCGCACTCTTTCATATACCGCATAATCCCTTTCCCATAATCTTTTTCATGCAGTCGCTTATCGAGCACCATCACCTCGGCATCCGTTTTCTTGTGGCGGCAGAAACTCCTGAGCAATCGGAATAAGCGAAACTGCAGACGCGGAATGTTATATTCGCTGAATGCGTTTTTGTAGTGATTGCGACGCAGGCTCAGGACCGGGTGATTCGGATGATCAAACGGAACAGTATCAATGACGAGTCGGTCGACGGTAACTTCCGGGAAGTCTAACCCCTCGTACATGAACGGCGTGACGATCAGAATTGCGGGGCTCTCAGCGGCGGCAAATTCTGCTTCCATACGCCCCTGTCCCCCGTTCATGCCCTGGCAGATCAGTGTGACGCCTGCCGCCTCCAATGCGGCTGCGTGTACGGTGTAGGACTGTTCAATCACGCGCTTGCTGCCGGCTAAGATAATGGTTTTCCCGGCTGGCGGATTTTGGAGCACAGAGAGAAGTCCTCTGTCGGTCGGGAACGCAACGGCGAGAGCGCACGGCGGGAATCCGTCCGGTGCTTCACTCTGCACTGCACTCTCGGGTGGAACGATTTCGGGGAAGACATCCCCAGTGCCGGTTGGCACCAGCAGCGTTGTCGGGTGACGATCATACAAAACATCTTTGAGCATCGTATCGACGCGCTTGGGTGCGGACTGAAGCATCAGCGCACCGTCCATTCTGCGCTCGATCCACACCAAGTGCGTCTCGGGGAGGTTTTCATTCAGAAGCGCACGCGCCGCTTTCAGTAACTCTTCTGTCTTTGCAGGGAGTGCAGGGATGGCCATCAGCGTATCGATATCGCCGCGTAGTGCACTCGCTTCGGGCTTCCGTAAATCTGCAGGAGTCAGCATGTATTGGTCTTCGCCTCCGCGGATTTTTTCGCAAAAGAGTGCGAGCAAGTCGGTGATACGCAGTAGTGCAGTATCTCCGGTAGCTGCAGCACGCAGATAATCGAGTCCCAAGAA
The DNA here is from genome assembly GCA_043755535.1 of Candidatus Peregrinibacteria bacterium. Lineage (GTDB taxonomy): Bacteria > Patescibacteriota > Gracilibacteria > Peribacterales > Peribacteraceae > JAKQEM01. The sequence continues at coordinate 26,736 of JAYUSS010000044.1, forward strand.
ATCGCCGAACGCTTTGGTCGCGGTGTCTTCCAGCATCGATGCGTCGTCAATCACCACATGTGCGCCTTCCAGGTGAGTAGCCATGACCGGATCCGAAAGCAGCTGGAGCAGTTGCCTATGGTCAAGCAGGAAGGCGCGGCTCTTCTGCTTGAACTGATCGGTGTAGGTAGGTGTTGCGTCGGTACAGGCAATGCGGCCGTTCCAGACATCTTTCTCACCGCCGTGCAGTGCAATGTCGTTCCGTGTTCGCGGGTTCCACCACGCAAGCTTCAGGCGCAAAAATGCTTCATCCGATGTAAACGTTGTCTGCTTGATGAGGGCATCGGCCGCTTCGGGGTTGAGCAGCAACTGCGGCGGATGCAGCACAGTGAGACCTTCGGGGACGGTGAGGCGCTTCAAGGATCCTTCTAAGTTTTTCACCGCGATCCATCGGACAATAGAGTCATCGGCAACTGCCGCCGCAATCACACTTTGCAAACACCCCGCACTCAATGTCTCTTCGCGTAGCGCCACTGTCCCGACGGTAGGAGGGTTAATGGTGATGGAGCCTGTTGTGCGCTCTTCACTTTTACGCGTACGCATCTGCATCCACGTTGCACCCTTTCCCTTTCCTTCCAATGCATCAAAGAGAATGCGATAGCCTGGGCTCGATGTGCCCATCACTTCTTTGGCAAGTGTCATCTGCTTCTCATCCAACTCACTGAGTCGTTCCCACACTTTCAGGAATAGTTCCATGGTGGCGGTGACATCTCCCAGAGCACGGTGCGCAGGTTCGTGTGTGAGGTGCAGGACCTTGCTCATGTACGGGAGCGAGAAGCTCGGGAGTTCGGGGAAGACGAGCGACGCAAGCATCGACGTATCCACCCATGCGCGTTCTGACAGGTCCAGCCCTTCCCCACGCAGCATCCCGATGTCATATCCAAGGTTCTGTCCTACCAGCAGATCGACACCCTCTAACTTTCCGGCAATCTCGTCGCGTACCGTTTCGAACGCTGGCTTACCTTCGAGCATCGCAGGGGTTATATGCGTGAGCGTTTGGATCATCGGGGGGATTTCGCCTGGGATCGCAAACAGATGCTCGGTTGTGTCGACAATTCCCCCTCCCTCGACTCTCACTGCCGCGTATTCGATCACACGGTGAACTTTGGGCACAAAGCCCGTGGTTTCGGTATCTAGGACAGCAAAGGAGAATGGGGGGAATTTCATGGGATGAGGATATAGAGGGGATAGAAGAAATAGAAGAGATAGAGGAAATCTGTTCCAAACCAATCTCTATAGGCATGCCGAATTGGTGGAGCTGATACGGAGAAGTTGGAACCGGATTCTCGATACATTCGACAGCGGATGGTGCATCTGAGATCTCTCCGGTTATTCGATATCCAGTACATCGCGGTGTGTCCCCGTACGGATCAGGAGCAAAATCAGCGTTTCTTCCTGTTTTACATACTGCAAAAGCCAGTCTGGACTGATGTGGCATGCACGCGTTCCTCGGGAAGCTCCATGAAGAATATGGTCTCGATACCGGTCGGGCAATGGCGTGCCTGCAGCCAGTGAATCGATGACAGTCTCCAGTTTCAAAACGTCATACCCCGACTTCTGCAGGCGTTTATAGTTTTTCCGGTACTGCTTCGTTGGTACGATCTTGAACTTACTCATGATTCTTTCATGATATCACCATGCATCTCTTTTGCAGATGCATATCGTTTTCCGTATTTCAGTGCCCAATCTATCTCTTTCAGCATCCGTGCTTCAAATGCAGGTGCCATCCCGTTTTCCGTCAGAATCTGGAAAGGGATCCCCTGTGTATTGATGAGCTGTACAAGATACAGATTGATCGCCGTACTCATATCCAATCCCAGTTTTTCAAGAACTTTCTGAGCGGCCTTTTTTGTTTTTTCATTCGTGCGAATATGGATGCTTGTAGTCATGATCCCATGATAGTTTAGTATGTACACATTGTCAACATAATGTGGAGATGGTGGAGCTTATACGGAGAAGTTGGAACCGGATTTTGCAATACATCGAAATATCCAAAGATTGCTGGTATAGTCAGTAGTTTTAATATTCTGTGCGGCCATCGACTCGTCCAACTTGACTCATAATTATTTCCATTCATAATACTTCCATATGAGAGGAAGAAGATCCACCGTTTTTTGGGCAGATCACAACACGCAATATAGTGAAGACCTTGTGACATGCATGAAAGACAATGGCTGTGATGTCCAGGGTATACAAACATGTCGTGACCTCTTACGCATGACAAAAAGAATTTTTCAAAGCTCTCGAGAGTCTAGAGTGCTCATTGCAGAACTTTGTCTTCCATTAGGTGAACATGATGGTGTGGGCATTGATGTTCCTGTAGAATTTCATAGCGCAGATCAGAATATTCAACGTGGATTATGGCTTTCACAGCATTTGCTTCAACAAAAAAAGAAATTCCATTCCACTGTTCCTATCATAATTCTGAGTGGTAATTTAGATTGTGATACCATAGCAATGTTGGAGACAATCGGCATCCCACAGAGTGATCGATGGAAAAAGCCTGCTGAATTTGATGCTTTTATGAAAACAATTCTCGGCCTTACAGCACAAAAATAATCACGGTTTGAATCTTATGGGATCAATTAGTGTTCTGTGGTGGAGCGTGGGGGAATCGAACCCCGACTCATGCTTCTCAAAACATAAGTACTAACCTAGTCACGCCCCTCGCAATTCGGCTGTACGATCGTACACCCATTTTGTTGACAGAAACAAGACGAAAATGTAAGCTATAAGCAGCTTCTCAGAACATAAGACTAACCGGGTCATCGAATCACCCGCCTCTGCAAAGAGCGGGTGTTTTCGTTTTACCGTCTTTTTTTTTCTTGTGAGATGCAAAGAATCCCATATAATCTCTCCCCTCCCGATTTTTCACATCTCTTGTGGGCTGCGGCTTGTGTCAGTTGTGACGTAAGCCGCTCCCCATCCCCCTAACCCAATCGGAGGCCCCATGATCTGTAACTTGACTGTCTTGGTACGCGCAAAAAACGATGATCAGTTTAATCAATTTGTCGCATGCGTAAGAGAATTATGCGACAGCAATGCGAACGTAGCAATTTCTGGCTGGAGGGAAGGACAGGTGCAAATGACCTACTTTCTGGGTATAGACGGCATTTCCCACATACACAAAATCCAATCAGCAGCATTGGAAGTGTTGCGGCATGCAAAAGACAAGACTTATGTCAAAGATGTGGAACTTCGATTCAGCATCGTTGGCAGTATGAATGTATAGATCTTCCGGGGAGCAAAGGGGCCGACTTGTTGTCGGCCTTTTCTTCGTGCCTGTCTTGCCACCCTTTACATAGTTAAGTAACTTACCTAACATGTTTGCCATGGTTCACAAAGATTCCAAACCATCGGCCGAAGAAGCACTGTTTCTGCTTGTCCATAAAACAGCTTCTAACCTGCAAAAAACAGGGGAGGAAGGGCTTCGTGCCGCAGGCCTGAGTGTGGCCGAATATTCAATGTTGCGTATCATTCAACACTTCCCCGGCATCACCGCGGGTGAAACAAAGTCTCATTTATATTCCACTGCTCCTGCGGTCGCACAACTTGTTGCCAAGCTTGAAGGCCGCGGCATGCTCAAGCGTGGCAGTGATACGAGTGATGCACGGAAGCTCCCACTCTATGTAACTGCCAAAGGAACCAAACATGTTAAAAATGCTAAACACGCTATTTCGCAACTTGTAAGCGCGTTAAAACTGCCAAGCAGCTTGCTACACTCTCTTGCACACGACCTTTCCCTCTTCTCCACTTCCCTCTCTTCGTATGCCTCCCGCTAAACAACTGTGGACGGTCGACATGTATCGGCGACTCCATCGTGGCGCTTCGGCCCTTAACGGCTGCTTCTGGATTCTCGGTATCGGCTCCTTTCTTTCCATGATGAGCTACGGCGGGGTGTTTAGCTTCGTCCATTTAGTAGCAGCGATTATGGGCATTGTGGGGATGTCGTCTATCCGTAAGGTCTTTGCCGAACTGGTAGCCGCAGCCGACCCGGATGCGCCGCAACCTGCCAAGTCATTCATGCTGCAAAGCGCGCCTCAGTTGCAAGTAGTAAAGCGTGTCAGCGAAGAGTCTTCGAATGTCGAGATGTATCGCAATATGCAGGGGTCTACTGTCACTCAAAAGCCTGTGCGCCAAGATGTAAAAAAGGCGGAACCTGCAATCAAGATCGACTGGGAAGAGTGGGTGGGTCAAAAGCTCCTGCAGAAAGCAGGTGTGCTTATAGTGCTTGTAGGTATGCTCGTGTTCCTCAAATATTCGTTTGATAACAAGTGGATTGATGAACTGGGTCGCGTCGTCCTCAGCGTGATCGGCGCAGGAGCGCTCTTTATTGCCGGTGAATTCTTCCATGCAAAATATGCGAAGTGGTCGCATGCGTTTACCGGAGGAGGTCTGGTATTGCTCTATCTGACGGTGTGGGTGGCACATGTGCTCTACGCGCAGGAACTTGCAACGAGTTACAGCATTGTTGTTCCGGCTGGCGTGGCATTCTTGCTCAACAGCTTTATAACGTTACTCGGTGCTGTTGCGGCAGTTCGGTACAAATCCGAGGTCATTGCATGGTTCACGGTGCTTGGCGGCTACCTGACCCCGATGTTAGTTGATAGCCCTACCCCCGATTTGACCGCGCTCCTCCTCTACCTTGCGGTTCTTGCAGGCGGTCTCTTACTTCTTGCATGGCACAGTAAGTGGAAGCACATCAACGCTGCGGCCTTCTTCTTTACGCAGTTCTACCTGTTCTCGGCCGTGTACACGGCTGTGCCTGAATTTGGTGATACCGAGCAGGTGGTGACGGCGTCCGCGTTCTTCCTCATCTTTAACATTCTCCCGCTCCTCTATCAGTTCCGTTTACGAGAGAAGTCGGACCACGAAGGCATTATTCTGATCATCCTCAATGGTCTTGCGGTCTTCCTGCCGGTCGTCGATGCGCTTGGCGGATGGGAAAGTGGGTACGTCGGCATCGTCTGCTTCCTGCTCGCTGCGTTCTACTTGCTCTTCTCGGCGGCGGCACTCGGTAAGCGTGGTGAGGATGAAGCGCTTGTAAATACGTACCTCGTCGGTACGGTGATCCTGGTTGCTGGTGGACTCTTTGCAGAGCTTGAGCGCGAATGGGTTGCGGTCGGGTGGGCTCCGCTCTCGCTGCTACTTGCCTTCATCACGTCCCGCATGCCGCGTAAAGGTGCATGGGTATGTTCGCTGCTCCTGCTTGCAGGGTCACTCCTCTTCCTTGCACTGAATATCCCCACAAACGCCGGTCCCGAAGCGATCTGGCATCCGTTTATGTCCAACTGGGCGATTCAAAGTTACGTGGTCTTCGCGATGGTGATGGGTTGGATTGCACTCAGTACCAAAATCCCCGCATCGGTTCTTCCTGCAGAAACGTCTGTGTCGTTCAAGAACATGCTGCACACAGCACTCGCAGTCATTCTCTTTTTTGCGGTCACCTTCGAAGCGACCGGTCTCGACTTTCATGTCGACCTTATCTGGACGTTTGCCTACGTCGGGCTCGGCATCGCTGCGATCGTAGTTTTCTTTGTCACAGAATCGATTGTCTGGTTTGTCGCGGCCTTTGTTGCCCAAATCCTCGCACTACTCTTCATCTTCCGCTTTGCGGATGGCTCCGGCATGGCGGCATTTAGTGACCACACCGTCCGGCCGTTCATGCACCCGTGGGGCTACCTGTCCCTCGTCGCACTCTTGGCGTCGGTCGTTATGGCCTACGTCGCACGCCTTAAGCAGAACGTGTTTACCGCAGGGGTTAGGGCTGACCTGCTCCTTGTGATTGTTGCAGCCGCGCAAGTATGGACGCACGTTTCTGTCGAAATCATGAACCTTCGCAGTGCCTACGACATTGCGTATCTCCCGGGTGATCGCATGCTCTCGACGTGGTGGATTGTGTTCGCGCTTGTGACGCTGGCGTATGCAGTCCTGCGCAAGTATCCAAAACTCGCATATCCGTCGCTCCTGCTCCTCGCGATTCCGTTCGTACATAATCACCTGTCTATCCTCGATGGTCAGGAACGAATGCTCGAAACAATTATCTGGACCGCGCTGTCACTCGGAGTCGCTATTACCGGTGCACGGACCAAGTGGCCGGTACTTCTTCGCGGAGGCATGTTGCTCCTACTACTCGCGATGGGCGCCGATATGGTGTCGCACTTGGGCGATAGCAGTACGGGGTTACTCCGTCCCGTATGGTGGGCGTTGGCCGGCCTCGTCACGATGATTGCCGGCTTCATGGAACGCGAGAAGCAGCTACGCCAGGTGGCGATGGTGATCTTTGGGGCAACCGTCATTAAATTACTCCTCGTCGATTTCAGCGGCCTTGAAACGCCGGTGCGCATCGGTGCGTCGGTTGTAACAGGCTTACTCATGATCGGTGCGAGTTACCTGTACCAGCGGTTCGATACATCTGCAGCGCCCCCTGTTGCTTCCTCCCCTAAAAAATAATTCTTTTCCCCTTTCTCATGCGTCGTTTGTCACTCATCACCGCTGCACTCGTCTTGCTCCCGCTTGCGGCGCAGGCAGAAACATTCACCACTGTGCGCGATATCGTGCTGCCGATTTCTATCACTATACCCAAGAATGTCACGGCACGAATCGACACAGAGACGATGCAGGGTGTGCCGGGGTTCCGCGTCATCAACAGTTCAGCGATCGCTGTCCCCGCGTACATTGTGAATGATCAAGAAGATATCCTCCCCTCGGCACAGATGGTAAATGCGCCGAACGCAGCTGATACCGTCCCTGCTACAACAGTCGACATGCTGCGCGATAACGACTTGAACTCAGCCTTCCAGCCTTCGTCGGAGCGCACATTTACCTTCTTACTTCGCTATAGCACCGACGTCGCTCCTAAGCGTTTGGAGTACACGATGCTCTCGGGCTCCGTTGATTCTGTGCGTGTACGTATCGGTTCATCATCTTCCACACTGAAGAATGCCTTTGTAGGAACCCCCCGTGGTAACAGCATCGATCTTTCGGGTGAACGTGCCCGGGTGGTAGAGATCACCTTTACGATGCACGAAGGAGTTACGCGTATTGCATCGCTACGCCTTATGCAGCCGCGGTCCTACTTGGTCATGCGTGCTTTGCCACGCGAGAGTTACCGCCTGCTGTATGGAGCGGGGCAAGAAGTCGTTAACCCGTATGATCGTGAGCTCAACGAGTATCAGGCGATCGAGGCGACGCTTGGAAAACCACGTGCAATCGGAGCCTTGGATGGTAGTGATCACGACGGAGTAGACGCAGATAACTGCGACATGTTCTGGAACCCCGCGCAGGAAGATATGGATAAAGATGGCGTAGGTGATGCGTGTGATAATTGCGGTGCGTATGCAAACCCTCTCCAGGAAGACAAAGACAATGATGGAGAAGGTGATACCTGTGAAGACAACGATAATGATGGAGCGGTCAATGCAGTCGACAACTGCCCCGAGCTCTCTAACCGATATCAGGAGGATGAAGATCGTGACGGACAAGGAAACGTCTGCGACAACGTCGATAACCGCTTTACCGCGGGCAAGCCGTGGCTGCTGTGGGGCGCTCTCGTTGTTATTATCTTGATGCTGGGTGGAGCGGGGGCGATGGTGCTACGACGGACGCGGGAGTAATAGAATAATAGGAATGAGAATAATAGGACGCGCACGAGACGGTCCTATTATTCTAATACTCTCATTCCTAATCCCTAGGCCGCAATCGCCCCCTCCCCCGCCAACGGCTGACCTTCGTCGGGAGTAATACTGCCTTCGCCCTGTTCGGATGCCGGGGCAGCTTCCGTCTCCATCACCAGTGTCTGCTTTTCCTCCTCAGAGCGCTCGGCAACGATTTCGGAGACGACTGCTGAGTCATCACCTGCCTCAGGATTTTCCTCGATGATCACCGCCTCGACTTCTTCGCCGCGCATCTGCGCAAGCTTGGCCTTAAGCGCCGGGAGCTCTTCGTAGTTATACATATCAAGCTCAAATCCTGTGAGGTCGGTTGCCAGGCGGATATTCTGGCCTTTCTTACCGATCGCCATCGGGCGTTGTGCTTCTTCTACAAAGACGGCTGCGCGCTTTTTGATGCGGTGACCGGCTTCGTCGAAGTGCTCGTCGTTGTTCAAAATAATGACGGCTGAGATTGATGCAGGCTGCAGTGCAGTTGAAATCAGTTTGATCGCATCATCGCTCCACTCAAGCATGTCGACGCGCTCGCCGTTGATCTCTTCCATCACGGCTTGGATGCGTACGCCCTTCTGTCCCACACAAGCGCCGATCGGGTCGATGCGTGCGTCTTTGCTGCGAACTGCAACCTTGCTGCGAAATCCCGCATCGCGAGCGATGGCGACTACTTCCACATCGCCGTTGCGTACTTCGGGGATTTCAAGTTCCAAGAGTTTACGGACGAGGTTCGGGTGGGTGCGGGAGATTTTGAGCTGAGGGCCCTTTCCTGTGAGTTCTACTTTTTCCAAGTACACACGAATGCGCTTACCGGTGTAGTAGTGTTCGCCGGGGATCTGTTCTCTCCACGGGAGTGACACGGTCATCCCTTCGACTTCGAGCGTCACCCAGTTCGGGTCGGTCTTGGTGACGGTTGCAGTAAGCAGCTCATTCTCGCGGTCTTTGAACTTCTCGTACAAGCTCTGGCGCTCGGCCTCCTGCAGCTTCTGCAGAATCACCTGCTTGGCAGCTTGCGCGGCAATGCGTCCGTATTCGTCCGGCGTCACATCGATCGTGATTTCATCACCGACTTCGATATCGCGCTGGATGCGCTTAGCATCGTTCAAGCTGATTTCGAAGTTCTCATTTTCAATCTCCTCTACAACTTCTTTCACCAGCAAGATTTTTGGCATATCCAACCCTTCTTCCAGCTCCACGCGGATATCCATTTCTTTGTTGCCGTAATCTTTGCGATACGCGGTGGCGATCGCCTGTTTGACGGCTTCGATGACCTGGTCCGGTGAAACGTTCTTCTCGGAACAAATCTGGTTAATGGCGGCTATGAACGATGCTTTCATGATGATGGGTGGAAAATGCTATCAGAAGCACCTACTAGCCCTGAGCGTATCGAAGGGTTCGTGGGTGCAGGCGGCGAAATAACACCATTCCGTTTAATCGGAATAGTGCAGATATCACATAACGCTAAACGCATTATAAGCCATGTATAGGTAACTGTGCAAGCGGAATACGGGAATACTAGAATAATAGGGATTAGAATAATCGGAACGACGGGAATAATAGAGTAATAGGGACTAGAATAATCGGAACGACGGGAATAATAGAATAATAGGGATTAGAATAATGGGAACGATCGTTCGTCCTATTATTCTATTATTCTAATCCCTATTATTCCTCTCCTTCATAAGGACTTCTTCTTTTTAACAGGTTTCTTACGCCGCGGAGCCACCTTTTTAACCACCCCCCTCCCCGGCACAATCGGCCGTGGGATGTACTTAAACACAAAGCCCATAAAGACCAAGAAGATAAGAGTCGGGAGCAGTGGACGGCTGATAGCCGGAGTGAATTGTGCGATAAGACCCAGGAGAATCGGGAGCGTCACACCATAGAGCCCCAAGCGGTAGATTTGTCCGTAGGTGAGCTTCCTTCCCATCATGCTGCTAAGTAGCCATGCGAGCAGCGACCAGATAAGCAGGATAAACAGATACCATGCCCATGCGAATCCTGCACCGAGGAATGGCAGTAGTAGAAGGCCGACCATCACTCCTCTATCGATCCAGAGGGGGGCCGCTTCCAAAAATGGAATGGCTGCGTCGACGGTATTATCAAAAATTTCTTTATCGACCACGACGTGCTCGTCGATTTTGGACAGGGAGAATGCGCGAATGCCTTCGTCACTCTCTGCGACGATGTGCGTGCGGGTAGCAAGAATGACGGTGTCGTATGCGTCGAAGTCATCGATCGAAGCGTTCGTATCAATCGTCAGCAGATGCAAAGGCATATCTTCTTTGTCTTCTCTATCCTCCCCCCAGAATGGCGGGTCCAAGAAGTATGGCTCGTCGACGTTCGTTGTAAGCGCACCGGACTGAATATCCAATACCAACTCTGCAGGGTACATCTCCCTGAGCAGCGGTCCGCTACGATCAAAAAAATCCTGAATCTGCGGGCGCACAGAGGCATACAGAATTGCCAGAACAATACTTGTGATGGTGGAGGTGCATACAAAAAGCCAGTACAAGTACCCAAGACCCGCTGAGGTCCGTTCCTTCAAATGCACACCATAGGTGCGCGGCTTAAAGGCGGAGTCGACAACGGTACGAAAGAATCGGCGGATGGTCTGCATACGCGTAGTATACCCGTTTTTTCTATTTCGGCATTAAAAAATGACCCAAGCGTGTATGTCCGCTTGGGCCGGTGTCTTCCACTGTGTCACGAGTGCAATCGGCTGGTCCGGCTGCTATGCGAGTTGTTTCTTGCGGTTGACGAGGGTCCGGATCCGCTCTGCGAGCAAAGCGCTGTCGAATGGCTTCCGGAAGGTTTCGTTGAACGGGGTGCGGTCGAAACCGTTTGCCGTGTCATCGTCGCTCAGGAGGGCCATCAAAATCGGACTCTCGTAGTCGGGGTTCTTGCGCAGGTTGGTTGCGATCAGCGCCGCCTCGTGGCGTCCCATCCCGACGTCAATGACAACGCAATCCGGGTGGAGTGAATCCGCCTTGACTCCCGCCTCGAAGCCGATCGCCGCCGACTCAATCTTGTAGTCGTCGGTGGGCAGCAGGTCCATGAGATGGCCGCGGACGGTGGCATCGATGCCAATGAGCAGCAGCTTCCCCATCGCCTCGTCTTCGAGTTCTCCGAGGGGCATGCCGTGTTCCTTCAGAAACCGAATCAGATGCTCCCGGGGAATCCGGCGGTCTTGGCTTCCGGGAATCCGGTAGCCGCGCAGCCGCCCGCTGTCGAACCACTTGCTCACCGTGCGGGGAGCAACTTTGCAAATCTTCGCCACCTGTCCCGTTGTGAAAATCGTTCGCATCGCCCACCTCCTGAGTTCCTTGTGTTCCTCCTCCTGCAACCTTCGCACCAAGCACACCCGCTTGGTTTAATTTCGTGCCACATGAGAGAAAGAGCTACGTAGAGCTTAGACGCAGGAATAAATTATGTCAAGCAACATTATTTAATCCTGTCAAGAACGCTCGTTCATGCCTTCCTCTCATCGTCGGCAGTAACGCAACTGCTCGATGTGCCCACAACTTCCACCCTTTCGGAATTCGGTCGAACGTCGGGTCAATCTTCTCCATGGTCCGGAGTGACTTCCCGATCGTGTGTATCCGTTTGAGTGAATCCGCAAGTTCGATGTGGTGATGATGCAGTGCCTTCGCATCGGGTTCGTAGATCAGTTGTACACCGGCGTCCCGTAACTCCGTCCCCCACAAAATATCTTCCCATCCGTAGAGTGATATGTCTTCACGAAACGGATGCTGCTTCGCGATTTCCGTCGGGAGGCTGATGTGGCTCGTATAGGTGAAGCGATGTTGGATGTTTTTTGGGATCGCTTGATGTGCGTACTGCGTAATCATCGGGTAGCCGAATTGCCAACCGCTTTTCTCTAGCCAGCGCATTACAGGAGTGATGTTGCAGGCGGGGTTCCAGGTGGTGAAGCCGAGCGCGGCCCTCCCCCTTCCCCCAGCCCCTTCCCCCGCGAGGGGCAGGGGAGCATGAATGGAGAGATGCTTTTCGCATGCATCAGGTGCAAAAAAAATATCATCTTGGCCGAATAAGATGATAGGAGCTATCGCTTTCTCCACTCCTCTGTTTCGCGCAACTCCCTGTTGGCTTTTGGGGATGGAGAAGTATTGGGTATTGGGTATTGGGTATTGGGTATGGGCAAAGAGTTCATCAGTGTCAGCATCCGGTCCGTCGCTGACGACGATCACTTCCAACTGATCCACGATTGTCTGCTTCGCGATATGCCCCAGACACTTCTTCAAAATGTCCGGGCGCTTATGGGTGGGGATGACGATGGAAAGAGACGGGTTCATCGAGTGAGAGTAATAGAATACTGGAATAATAGAGTAATAGGACGGCGGAAGAACTCCTTTCCTATTATTCTAGTATTCTAATCCCTATTATTCCCTTCTCATGAATATCCTCTTCCTCAACCTGGCCAGTAATTCCACTCTCCCGGGCGAAGGTGCGTGTATTGCCTGCGTATCCGACACAAAGACAGAAGCAATCCGTTTTACCGATCACCGCCTGGCCGATGACAAGCTGATGCCGGAGCTGGAAATGGTGATGAGCGAAGCTGGTTGGGATAATAAGGACCTCACGCACATTGCGAGCATTACGGGTCCCGGGGGCTTTACGAGCCTGCGCGTGGCGGTGACGCTCGCCAATACCTACAGCGATCAATTGCAGATTCCGGTGGTGGGAGTGAATTTGAGTGATTTGTATTGTGCGCGAACCTCCCCCACCCTAAATCCCTCCCCCGACGGGGAGGGACTTTTCGTGCTCCCTGCCCCTCGCGGGGGAAGGGCTGGGGAAGGGGGAGGTTTGCTCGCTCATGAAGCAGCCTCTAGTAAAAGTAGCTTCGTCTGGCTCCACAGCACCAAAAAAACCCACCTCTTCATCCGCGGCTTCGATGACCTTTCCTCGCGCTGGCCCGAACCGACGCTGATTTCTCTCGACGATCTTGTCTCTCAATTACCTGAAAACACATCCATTGTCGGCGAAATCCTTCCGGAGCATCGGGAGGCGGTTGCAGCAAAGAACCCGGCATACCCAACAATCAGTCCTATTGCGGACGTGCTACCGGCGTTTCTTTCGTCACTCCCCTACGACCACAAAGCGCTTGCTCCATGGTATGGACGGGGATGGTGAAGATGCTATTCGAAATTGTTCACTTCTTCTTTAAAAGATTCCAAAGAGCATTAAGTACGCCCTTTTTTCCGCCAGCATGTTCAGTTTGATCCTTTGTAACTGGGGTATGCGTTCCATTATCCACTCCTTTCTTTTCGCGTTCCAGTGTTCCCCTATAAGGAGATGTATCGACGAGAGCATAGGCCTCACCTGTGTTTTGATCGATCATTCGTCTACAGTCGGTAGCAGTAAAAAAACCACCGTTTCCGCTTTCTAGTAAATCAATCGTCCTTCTTAAATTTTCCACCGGTCCTGCGATATCCAACCGCTCGTCTCGCTGACCGGCAAATTTGTCAGCTTGTACAACAACATTATAGATTTTTCTCATAGCAGGGACTTTAGGCTGTAATTGTTCCAAGCGCTTTTTCTGCGCGAGTTTACATGTCGCAACGAGTAGTTGAGAGAATGTTTTAAGGTCTGCGGCAGGTTCCGTCAGATCAGCGGCATGTGACTTTAGACTTTGCGTTACCTTCGTTAATCTTGCAGTATTTTGGAATCGACTCACCAAGTCTCTCCTTTCTCTGGTGTTATCATTTTCTTGAACTAAATTGGCCATTGAGTCTGCCAACGCTGTATCAATTTCACTGGAAGAGGGAATCTTGTCCAAATCAACTTCCTTGGTAACACGCCCAATGAGACCTGTAAGCCTCTCTTTTTCATGCCAAAAGCTTTCATCTGTCTCTTGTTCGATTTGCTCAAAAGCAGCTATGGATCGTTTCAATCCTTGTATTACTATATCTTTCCACGCAGATAGATCTTCAAATATCACTGGCGCTTCTTTGTACCTTATAGAAATACTCTCACCCTTCATCAGTTCGCGGTAGCTTGGCAGGTCATCGAATAATCCAAAAAGTTGATCTTTTCTTTGGTATAATGCGTCGCACTGGCGTGCATATCGAAGATGTAATGGCTCTATCGGCTCCGCAGGTGAAGGAAGGGGAGAATTATTTTGCATAGGGTATCTGTTAGTATTTATCTCCATTATACAATAAAAATATAATTTTTGCAATACCCTCTGTGTCATCATCTCTCAATCTGATAGAGTCGACGGACTCGCAATCCTATGGCTTTTCTTGATTCCCTCAATAAACTCCTCGGCGATCCCAATGAAAAAGAACTCAGAAAACTGCGTCCATACGTCAAATTGGTGCGGGATGCCGCTGCAAAGCCGGACATTCGGGCTTTAACCAGGGAGGATCTACCCAAGAAAACCGAGGAATTGAAGGCCAAATTTACCGCCGGAGCCACTCTGGAAGAGCTTTTGCCCGAGGCGTTTGCCGTGCATATCCGTGCGTGTGAACTGCTCCAGGGCGAGAAAGCGACCATCGGACGCCAGGAATTCGTGTGGAATATGATTCCGTTTGATGTGCAGATTATTGGTGGAGTAGCGCTCCACCGCGGCTCCATTGCCGAAATGCGCACCGGTGAAGGAAAGACGCTTGTCTGTACGCTTCCCATTTACCTCAATGCTCTTGCCGGGAAAGGTGTCCACGTCGTCACCGTCAACGACTACCTCGCCAAGCGCGATGCGCTCTGGATGGGGGTCCTCTACAGAGCGCTCGGCTTAACCGTCGGTGTGATTGTGCATGGCGTCAATAACAACGACAGGCGCGATGCATACAGCTGTGACATCACCTATGGCACCAACAACGAATATGGGTTTGATTACCTGCGCGACAACATGGTGACGAGCAAAAAGCAGCAGGTGCAGCGCGGCCTTAACTACGCGATCGTCGATGAAGTGGACTCCATTCTTGTCGACGAAGCCAGGACGCCGCTCATCATCAGCCAGCCAGCGGAGGAGTCGACGACCAAGTACATGCAGTACGCGATGCTGGTGAAAAATTTGCAAGAAAACACGCATTACAACAAAGACGAAAAGCAGAAGACGGCGGTACTTACCGACGAAGGTATCAAGAAAATGGAGGAGCTACTCGGTGTTGAAAATATCTACACCGAGAAAGGATTCGAAGAAGTACACCACATCGAACAGGCTCTGCGCGCCCATGCGATGTATCAGCGCGATGTCGATTACGTGGTATCGAATGATGGGCAGATTGTGATCGTGGATGAATTCACCGGGCGCTTAATGCCGGGCCGTCGCTACGGGCACGGGCTGCACCAGGCAATTGAGGCTAAAGAGAATGTGGAGGTGCAGCGGGAATCTAAAACCCTCGCAACCATCACGTTTCAGAACTACTTCCGTCTCTATAAAAAACTTGCGGGTATGACCGGTACGGCTAAGACCGAAGAAGAAGAATTCGAATCGATCTATAAACTCCGCACCATTGTGATCCCCACGCACAGGCCGATGATTCGCGACGACCAATCCGATGCCATTTACCGCACGGTGTCATCCAAGTTCAAAGCCGTCGCACAGTTTGCCCGGGAGCGACATGCCAAAGGGCAGCCGGTGCTGATCGGTACGACGTCGATCGAAAAATCAGAGATTCTCGGCATGCTGCTCGAAAAAGAAGGCGTCCCGCACAACGTGCTCAATGCTAAGCAGCACGAACAAGAGGCAGATATTATCGCCAATGCAGGCCAAAAAGGAGCAGTGACGATTGCCACCAACATGGCCGGTCGCGGAACCGACATCAAGCTTGGCGAAGGGATGGCCGACCTCGGCGGCCTTTGCATTCTTGGGACGGAGCGTCACGAAAGTCGCCGTATCGATAACCAGCTGCGTGGACGAAGCGGACGCCAGGGTGACCCGGGTGAAACACAGTTCTTTGTCTCGATGGAAGACGACCTGATGCGACTCTTTGGGGGAGACAGGCTCAAGTCGATGATGGAGCGCTTGAATGTGCCCGAAGATGTGCCGCTCCAAAACGGCATGGTTTCGCGCAGCATCGAAGGTGCCCAGAAGCGCGTGGAAGGACATCACTTCGACATGCGAAAACACGTCTTGCAGTACGACGATGTGATGAACAAGCACAGGGATATTATTTATAAGAGGCGGCAGAAGATCCTCGATAAACTGGAGGAGGGATCGGACTTAGGGATTGGGACTTCGGACTTAGGAAACGAGACTACCACCCTTCATGCAGATATTCTGGAAGCCATCCGCCGCGACGGTCGCGACATTGTCGTCACGCATGCGACGGGCATTGATAGCGACGAATGGAATTACAAGGAGATGAACGAAACTCTTGGGGCTCTGCACCCGAAGTTGCGCGAAGTGCTCAGTGAAGAAGTGCTACGTTCCAAAGACACCGTCGATGATCTGGTCGCATTTGTCTGTGACACATTGGTGGAATTCTACGAAGCGAAGTGCGCCTCACTCGATCCCAAACTAAGTATCCAGGCCGAGCGCGTCGTCACACTGCGTTCGATCGACACACATTGGATGGATCATATCGACGAGATGTCGCATTTGCGTGAGCAAGTTGCATTCGCAGGCTATGCCCAGCGCGACCCGGTGATTGAATACCAGGACAGAGCCTTCCAAAAGTTCCGCCAACTCCTCAAAAACATCGATTCGGTGATTGTCCGTACCGTGCTCCAGATCGACTTCGCACAATTCGCTCCAAGGCAAGTACTAGAGCAAGCAGAGGAAGGGCTCCAGAATTTGCAGACCAACGAAGCGCAGATTTCTGGGGAGTTGGAACAGACAGGCGTGAATGCGCGCGGCATGAATTCCGGTTCAGCCCTACAGCAAGCGATGAAACGGCAGTCCGAAGGTGACCTTTTGCTCAACCCGCTTGCAGCACGCACGCCGGCAACGGCACATATGGTTCCTCGCCCACCACTTCCACAGCAGCAAAAATCCATGCAGAAGGTTGGACGGAATGATCCGTGTCCATGCGGAGCGAAGAAAGAGGATGGATCATCGGTAAAGTATAAAAACTGCCATGGCAAAAATGCTTAATTATCCACTACACAGCGGAGCCCTGAGCCTGTCGAAGGGCGGCAGCGGGAAGAAGTATAAGAAGTGTCATGGGGCGAATGAGTGAATATTTTCACTCACACTTTCACATACCGTGTCCCCCGTCCCTGTCCCATACGCTTCACTTTGCGCAGTATCACGAGACGTGCAAGTGCTTGGCGTACTGTTCCAAGGGCGATACCGGTTGCATTCACGATTTTACCGGGAGCCGCTTCATCGACGCTTGAGAGATATTTCCACACGTCGTATTGCTTCGGAGAAAGAGTGTCTTCCACGTGCTCTTCTTCGAGATACGAGAGTGCCCTTGTCGCTTGTTCCCCTACAACCGCCAAAAAGAAATTCAGCCATGGTGCAATCGTACCGTGACCGGTTTTCAATGTTTCTTGCGATGTGCGGAGGGCAAAATAATATTCATCCTTCCTGCGTTCCACGATCTGCTCGTGCGAGACATACTGGACAAACTGGTAACCGGAACGGAGGAGGAGAAGGTTGGTCAGGACACGGGAAAGGCGTCCGTTGCCGTCTTCAAACGGGTGAATTTTCAAAAACTCCACAATGAAATTGGCGATGATGAGGAGTTGGTGAAAGCGTTTTTTCTCGAATGCATCGCTTGTCCATTCCGTAAGTTCCTGCATCTCTTTTCCGGCGAGATATGCCGGTGTCGTCTTGTAGCCTCCGCGATGTGTCTCGTCTTTGGTTGAATATTTGAGAAGCTGATGGTGGAGAGACAGAATCACACTCTCTCGAAGAGGCAATGTCCAGAAACTGTCGAATACATTCTGCAGCGTTTCAAGATATCCCTGTACCTCCTGCGTATCACGATCGGCAAATTTTGACAGGGAAAGACCATGCATGATTTTCTCCACTTGTGCATCGGTGAGTGTGGAACCCTCAATGCGAGTCGAAGCGCCGGCAGAGGTGATGATGGTCGACGTGCGGAGGTTGGTAACGGACTGAGGAGTCATGCGCAGGCCGGATTTGAATTCGCCACGAATACCATCGATTTCAGTTAAAAGGGCTACGATATGTGGATCGATGCTATGGATACGCAGATCGAATTTTCGGAGGATGTCGTCCATACTAAAGTGGAATTACAGTTATGTACTGTGTAACGGATTATAGCGGATTGTAACGGTAAATGCAAAGAACGGGGATTTTTGACCACAAGAAACACATGCTTCGCCGACGCCAGTAAGCTATTCTTCACACTATGATCACCTCCCGCATCCTCACTATCGTCGCATTCCTCTTAAGTGCAACCCCCGCCTACGCCGCCACGAACGATACGCTTACTTGTACGTTGGAAGCAAAACTTTGTCCTGACGGCGTCACGTATGTCATGCGCCTAAAACCTGATTGTGAGTTTTCAAAATGCCCGACTCATGCGTGTATTCCGTACCAATGCAAAGACGGGACGCAGGTTTCCCGTTGTACGGCAGATGGTGTCACAATCAATTATTTTGCCGCCCCTTGTTTGACACATGGAGGAGAGACTGATGCGGTTCCATTTTCGGACGTCTCTTTCGATCATCCCAATGCGGCTGCCATTGCCTATCTGAAAGATCAGGATCTTGTTTCGGGCTACCCCGACGGGACATTCAAAGCGGACCAGCCGATTAACCGAGCGGAGTTCACAAAGATCATCATGAACGGATACAACGGATTGGATGTGGTGCCGAAGCAGTGTGGGAGCACAAACGGGATGTATCTTCCTTTCAGTGATGTGCATCAAGGTGACTGGTTCGCGTTCCGCGTTTGTCTGGCTGTGGAGGCATCCATCGTCCAAGGATATCCTGATGGGACGTTCCGTCCATCCGCGAATATCAATTTTGTGGAGGCGGCAAAAATCATAGCTCACTCTTTCAAGCTGCCGTTTGCCCACACGGATATATGGTTTGAGGGCTCTGTCCGTGCACTGGCCGACAGCAATGCCATCCCCACTTCCATCGCCCGCTTCGACCAGCCCATTACCCGCGGGGAAATGGCGGAGATGATCTATAGACTAAAGGCAGGCATGACGGACCTTCCTTCGAAGACGTATGAGCAGTTATCACAACCTCCCACGGTTTTTGATAACTTCAGCCAGTGGGGCAGTTGGTCGGAAAACGGATACTTTTTCCGGGTTCCCAAGAATTGGAATAATGCGCGCGACAATAAGGGTCGGACGATCTTTGTGGATGGGAGAGGTGTAGTCCGCGCCATGCTTACTTGTCCTATTCCACAGGCCGGATACGAAGCATGGGATTTTCAGGAGTCACATCGAATGTTCAGTGAGCACGGACAGCAATACGGCGCGACGTTGTGGTTAGGTCACCCGCGCGATCCCATAGATGGTCTGGAGGATTTCAATCTGGTATTCATGCACCGCAACACGTTTGATCACTGGTATGACGAGGGTGATGAACAATATTCCTGCGAGTTGACCTCGGGTGCAGGTGAGCTGGACGATGATATCTGGATGGCTATCTATCGTTCAGTAGAGGTATTGTCCGAGTAATCATTTTCCTTTGCTATTATGACCATTTCCAATTCCATTAGGCGCGTTATTCTATGTTTGCGCACGTATCAGATCGCTCTTCCACTTTCGCAGATTCCTCCTTTAGTATTTTTATTGGGGATTAGCCAAGCATATGCAGGATCGATAATGCCCATATTATACAGAATGTGGGGATCACTCCTTTATGTTTTTCTGCTTTTGTTGATTGGGATTTTTTTAATTCAACTCATAATTTATGGCTTCAAAAAAGATAGGAAATGGGCTTGGGGTGCAGCACTAATTTATTTTATGTATTCGATCAGTTCTGGAATTCACGCACTCTATACAATAGAAGATGAATTTTTAATCATTGATTCTTTTGGGTTCCTCATTCCGATAGCTGTGATCTCAATTATTATTGGGATCATCGGAATATACATATTGATTCAAAAGGACGTACGTACTGAATTTGCCATAGATACCGCACTTGCAGAATTTGTCCAAAAGAGTCGCGGGAGCAGAAAATAATGTACTTCAGTGACCATACTTCCTATACCGGTTTCAGGAGAGACGACTATTAGGGGGTGTATACTCTCTCCCCATGCTCCCCTCCGCCATCCTCGGCCACAAGAAACAGCTGCTTCGCCGACGCCAGTAAGCTATTCTTCACACTATGATCACCCCCCGCATCCTCGCAATCGCCGCATTCCTCCTGATCGCAACCCCCGCCCACGCCGCCTTCAGCGATGTCCCATCCAACCATCCTAATGCCGAAGCCATCGCTTATGTGCAGGCGAAAGGAATAGTCTCCGGGTATGGAGACGGAAGTTTCAGACCAGATCAAAAGATTAACCGTGCAGAATTTACGAAGATCATTGTGGCAAGTTATGTCTCAGACGAGGAAATATACGACTGTCCGTTACATGGAGATACGGCCAGTCTATTCTCCGATTTAGAGGAGAGGGCATGGTACTTGGCTCCACTTTGTGTCGCGCATTTAAAGGGCGTGATTGCAGGCTATCCTGACGGCACATTCCGTCCTTCTGCAAATATCAATTTTGTGGAGGCAGCAAAAATCATCGTTCACTCTTTCGATATCGCAACCGATGCGGGGCATACTGCCCCCTCCGATATTTGGTTTGTGCCCTATGTGATCGATTTGAATGTATATAATGCAATCCCCACATCTATTACCCGCTTCGACCAATCCATCACCCGCGGCGAAATGGCGGAGATGATTTGGCGGTTGAAGGCAGGCATCACGAATAAGCCGACTCAGACGTATGAATCACTAGCAGGGGAAAAAAGTGACGGTTGGAAAGCATTCAATTCGCAGTATTTTACCTTGTCATTTAATGTCCCCGCCGGGTTCGAGGTTACCGACAATCCGGATGCTATCGCGGTTTCAAAAGGTCCTCTGCAATCGTATGACATCGGTGGCGGCAGTGCCTTTATGACAATTGTACGATTCGATGAACGCAACACCCGGGATAATGCGATCGCCCTTACTCGGAAGCTTTTGAAAAATCAAAAAGAATCCACGATCACTGTCGACGGTTCTTCATTCTTTATGATCGAAGGCGATGATTATGGCAGATACGAAGGCGATAGCGCCGGAAGAATCATGAAAATTTTCTTCCCGAAGTCCGTTCTCGAAGTTCAGGAGCGACCAGGAAATCAAACGCAAAGCTTTGATGTGATGGTGACGGCGAAGAATATCATTGCAACGATGAAGTTTGCTTCTACGACAAAATAATAAATCATTTCTTTCTCTCTTCAATCATGCGCCTCCATCTCCCCCTCACTATCGCCGCATTCCTTCTAACCGCAACACCCGCTTACGCCTCATTCAGTGATGTTTCAGCAACGCATCCAAACTACGACGCCATCATTCACATGCAGAAACAGGGCATCGTGTCCGGTTATCCAGATGAAACATATCGACCGAATACGATAATAAATCGGGCGGAGTTCACAAAAATCATCATCGGATCAAGTTTTAACGCAAGCGATTTGGATAGGTGTAGTTTGGGGAATATCTATAGTTTTGTGGATATAGATTTCACGGCTTGGTATGCGCGTTATCTTTGCGTAGCTGTGCATCATAGAATGGTATCTGGATATCTTGACCATACATTTCAACCAAATGCCCCTATTAATTTTGCAGAAGCGGCGAAGATCATTGCTGTAGATGGCTACGTTGTGGGTGATGTCGCGGTTCCCAACGATCAAGGTGGGCCGTGGTATGAACCATATGTGCGCTATTTGGAATTAAACAATGCTATTCCCCTTTCCATCACCCGCTTCGACCAACTCATCACCCGCGGCGAAATGGCGGAGATGATTTATAGACTCTATAATAAAATGAATGATCTGCCGTCACAGACATATGAGGGGCTGCAGACATCTGGAGAGACACTGTCCGTTACACTCTATTTCGGTGACAGAGAAGTCATAGAGGAAAGTGATTGTGGAGCGACGAAGCCAGTAAAGCGCACGATTGCGAAGACGCCTTCAGTGGCTGATGCAACTCTGCGTCTTCTTTTCCAGGGCGCTACCCCGCAGGAGAGGGCACAAGGATACAGCTCGGATTTTGATTGGGACTCGGACGGTATGGGCGACCCGCTTGAACCACTGCTTTCCTATTACAGAGGAGTAACGGTCGTGAACGGCATAGCCACGGTGAAATTCACCGGCGGTGCCATGGCGTATTTGAATAATACTTCTTGCATGCAGGAAGCGGTTAAAACGCCCATCTTCGATACACTGATGCAATTTCCGTCCATCAAAAGCATCCAGTTTTCGGTAGATGGGGAAATCATCACCGAATGGGACGCGTGAGGGGTATACTGTCTCTCCATGCCCCCCATCCTCGGTCACGAAAAGCAGCCCCAGCACTGAGATTTGCAGCAGATCGTACAGTACGTTATACTTACTTTCGTACTTTCTTATTTTTATACATATGACACGCAAGATCGCCAAAAGCACCGAGCGGGGTCAAATTACGCTGCCGAAGGAGTGGAGAGACAATTTCCCTACCAACACGTTTATCGTGGAGATGCGCGATGACAGGCTGATTGTTCTTCCATTGAATGTCGACAAAGCGGATGACGAAGAAATTCTGTTCGATGCCGATCGGGATAATAATGGAAAAGGTGTCAGTGCAGAGGACATGATCGCCATGATTCGCAAAATCAACAATGAACAAGGTTGAAAAATTTCTCAGGTCCATTTCCAGAAAAGATAGAGATGCAATTCTATTGCTGATTGATCTGCTGGAACGGGATCCCGCCAGTGTGCCGGGCATCGTGGCACTCACTGGCATGCAAGGGTTCTATCGCGTGCGTCTGGGGTTATACAGGATTATCTTTTTCAGGGATCCGAAGACAAAGAAAGTCGAAACGAAGCGCATCGGCCGCAGAAGCGAAAAGACCTATAAAGGTCTTCGATAAGGGATCGAGGAAGATCTGTACTTCCCCTCCGTGGCCCCCGCCCCCGCCATCCTCGGCCATAAGAAACAGCTATGCCATAGAGATTGTGTCAGATCGTAGAGAGCGTTGTACTATGACACGCAGGATCGCCAAAAGCACCGAGCGGGGGCAAATTTCACTGCCAAAGAAGTGGCGGGATCACTTCCCGTGCACAGCCTAAAATGAGTATTTCTTATGCATTTCAGATTTGAATTTGCGGTTCTAAAATTGTTCTAAAATAGAATAAAATGGTATAATAATACCGATTCTTTTCCCAACCTATGCCAGAGCCACTTAACCGAGAAGCAGCAGCCGAAGTTGCAGAGCATGCAGAACAAAAACTTGCAGGCGGACAGCATAAGGTTACTGCTGAAGCCCGTTTTGCTGTCAGTACTCAATTAAGTGCAGAAAGAAATCCGGAACGAAGAAACATTCTCCTTGCTACACTTTCAGCTTCAGGACAAAAGCTGAATACTCTTGCGGCAGGACTGACGCCCGACGAAATGGAAGAGCTGAAAGAGTTAACAAGACAGGAATATCTCGCAATGGAATCTGCGGTGAGCACACTTACCCGGCTCGATGCGGCGTTGATGAAACACTTTGACTCAAAGGATGCTAAAGAACTCCAGGATCTTGCGCGGCACACAATGGGTCTCTATCTCAATACGCATCAATACCACAACGCCGTCCATGCACTCAGCATGACACGCGAAGCCCTGCACTTGGCCGAAATTGCCGGCATTCATGATGAACAGAGTTTGAAAACACTCGTGATCCAAGGCCTCTACCATGACGCGGGAAACGGGGAACAACCGACTAAGCCGACAACAAAAGATGCGGATGAAACGCAGGCAGTCGCTGTCTTCGTGAAAGATCTGAAGGAAGTTGAACGGCGCATACGAGCAGAAGAAGACTTGGGAGAACTGTCCGTTCTTGCAAAACTGACAAGCGTGAACATCCATGGGAAGGATTTCGATCAAAAAACGGTCATAGCAGCATGTATCGCGGCGACCGTATTCCGCGATCGTTTCGCACCCACCGAAACCCTTGCACTGCAACAGTATGTCGGCGGCATTCTCGAACATGTGCATAGTGCCCCAAATTACACATTCTTACAGATTCGCCACTTGGAAGAGATGACGGAATTGATGGGCAGCGGCCTGGCGTGGATTGCACGCGGCGCCGACGTTGTCGGATCGACCTTCGATATGTCCGTATTGCAAAATAACATCCTGAACCGTGTGGAAGATGTAAGACGCGGAGTTGGTGATGAAGTGGGTCCTGCTGGGTACCATGCAGGATTCATCGGATTCGTTGGCGCAAAATTTTTCGCAGGCCCGGCCAATCCGGCTGTAGCAGCAGCAAGAGGCGGGTCTGTACTCTTCCTGCCTGAAGGGGAAGGCGACGCCGCTTCAGTGATCGCCTATGGCAAGGTTCAGATGGATGAAGAAACTCAAAGATATGAGACGCTTATGAAAGAGCACGGCTCGTTGCTGACGGGTCTCTACGTCTTAATCGGCGAAGCACATGCAAGGGGAGAAAATTTTCTCACGCTTCCGGTTGCGGAAATCTATGCACGTATTCAAGAGCTTGCAGCAAGTCCTGATCGTGTAAAACGTGCCGGGTTGATTTTGAAAAAAGAAAAAATCGACTCGCTCGACATCAATCTTGAAAACTACCCACTCCTCCAAGAGTCTCGCAATGCGCATTGTACCATTTCTGCGATGACACCTGGATTGGTGAACCGCCTCTTCGCACCAAACGCGGCGCAAACGGCAGAACAGGCTTGGATGTACGACCGTCTTGCGAAAATCGAACAGTGTACAAATGGCCGTGAGCAACCGATTTTGGTGAGCATGCTGGAATTGGCTAACCTTCATGCCGGCACACTGAAACACGAATCGTTCAAAAACGGGGAGAGCATTATCGCAAAAGACAGCCAGTCGGGGCGTGTACTCGTGATACTGGAAGGCACCGTCACTATCAACACAGGCGATCACACATTCGCGCGGGGACCGGGGGCAGTGATCGGTGAGATATCGGCACTGACCAATAAACCGGCAAACGCAGATGTCATTGCAGAATCGGATGTGGTAGCCGCTTCTCTGCCGGCTGAACTGCTGTGTGGCGAGTATAATACGGAAGACCTGCGAAGGCATATATTGGAACTGATTAAAACTAGGAAGGGATAAGGTGCGTACTGCCCGCTTTAAAAGGAGCCGCCTTTGATATACCTCATCTTTAACTCTCAAACCCGCATCACAAAAGAGGGCGGTGTTCACACCAGTGGTAAAGTGCAGATCGTCGAATCGAAGAATGGAAAGGCTCAGCAGCTTGCGACGACGCAAGTTGATGAATCCCAAGGCAAACCGGGTCTACTTCTGCAACAGGCAGCTCGATCAAAACGAGCAGCCCGGGAACAATTCGAAGATCCGCAGTCTCACGATCGAGTCTGCCAAAATTCACGGGTGATCGTTCTGAAGAAGTAACTCCATGGATAGGTGAAATACGTGATGTCTCTCGTCGGGCCAGCAGTACTCCTGCTAGCCCGATTTTTTGTGGTATGCGCTATACTCCCCCTCCATGGCGAGCGCCCCCCAAATCATCGGCCACAAAAAGCAGCTGCTCCAATTGGCGCAGGATTTAGAGAGCGGCAATCTGTCGCATGCGTACTTGTTCACCGGGCCTGCACATATCGGTAAAACTGCCGTTGCACGCTGGTTCGCTAGGCAAATTCTGTGTGGTGATGCCCCCATCGAAACGGCAGACCTCACCGCGACGCAAATCGACCGGCTCATTCACCCGGATTTCTTGATGCTCGATCAACTCTGGATGGAAGAAAAAATGGAAGACTGGGACATCATCGCAAAATCGTCAAATATTCCGCAGCAGCACCGCAGCAAGAAGCCCGCGATGAAAACGGATACCATCGCCATCGATGACGTCCGGGAAATTCAACAGAGGCTCTACGAGACGGGCGATCTTGCCCACCGCGTCTGTCTCATTCGTGGCATCGAACGCATGCAGGATGCGGCAGCAAATGCGTTCTTAAAGATTTTAGAAGAGCCGCCACCCGGGCGCATCTTCGTACTCACTGCCGATAATCCTTCCACAGTTCTTTCGACCATCTTATCGCGCTCCAGAGTACTTCGGTTCGAGCGGACCGGTGACCGCGATATATTGCAGATGCTTTCTGATATGGACAGCCACGACGCATCATTTATTGCACACGTTGCAGAAGGCGCCCCGGGGTTTGCCAAGCGCCTGCAGGTTGACCCGGATATGCTGCGTGCTGAACGCCTCATGCACACACAAGCGATCGCATTCTGGGAAGCGAAGGTGCTTCATGAAAAACTCTCGTATCTTAAGCCGCTTGGGGAACGTGGTGGGGAATCCGACAGGTTTTTGTACCACTTGGCACTTGCCCTACGTGCAAAACCGAATGCTGTGCACGGCCAGGAGAGGGCACTACAAAAACTTGTTTCATCCCTCGATACCAATGCCCAAAGAGGGTTGCAGGTGCAGGATTTTGCGATGACCATATAAAGATCCAAGGTCCAAATTTCAAGATCCAAACGTTTGGACACTTGGAATTTGGATCTTGGAATTTACGCAGCCGATGGCTGCTCAATCACCTGCCGTTCAATCCGTGCCCCTACTGCACGCAGTCTCTCATCAAGCCTCTCATATCCTCGCTCGATGTACTTCACGTCGGTGATCGTCGTCGTCCCTTCGGCACAGAGGCCGGCCAGTACCATCGCGGCACCGGCGCGGATGTCGTTACTGGCAACGAGGCGACCCTTGAGTGGAGCGGGTCCAATCACGAGTGCTTCATGTGAGTTGAGGATCTCTACCTGTGCGCCCAATTTCTCAAGCTCATACAAGTACCCCAGGCGCCCGTCGAACAGCGTTTCAAAGACTCTGCTTACACCCTTAGCCTGTGTCATAAGCACGCCCATTGGCGCCTGCAAATCGGTCGGGAAGCCAGGGAAAATATTTGTCTGCAACTTGAAGGCACTTAAGAACGACAGTTCTCCATCAACAAATAACGTCTTATCTTCGGGAGTGTATTTAAAGATTCCTCCGGCTCGGCGGATGGTGTCCAGAAACATTGTCAAATGGCTGTCATCAACATCTTTAATACGGAGCTTCCCGCGTGTTACCAGCGCTGCAATCACAAAGCATCCTGCTTCCAAGTAATCGAATGGCACACGGTGCGTGACGGCATGGAGGTTTGGATTTCCTTCAATGGTCATGGTGTGCGTACCGATGCCGTCGATCGTTGCACCCATCGCAACCGCCATACGGGCACATTCCTGCACATGTGGCTCGGCTGCTGCAATCTCAATTGTGGTCTTACCGGAAAGCAGTGATGCAGCCCAAAGCGCGTTTTCCGTCGCGGTCACCGAGAACTCGGGGAGAATGACGCGAGATGGTTTTAACTGTCCTTGTAGGTGCAATACGTCGGATGTGCTCATGTTATTGGCCCCCATCTGTTCTAGCGCAAGAATATGCGCTTCTACCGTGCGCCCCTTTCCAAGCACACAACCACCGGGATAACTCATTTCCACGACCCCGAAGCGTGCAAGCAATGGCCCAAGCAGCACAATGCAACCGCGGAGCTTACTGACAAGTTCGTGTGGAATCGGTTTGTTCTGGAGATTAGTTGTGTTGATGCGCACCGTGCCGTCGACAAATGATGTCTGTGCTCCCAAGAATTCAAGAATAGAGAGCATGATCTCGACATCGCGTAGCCTCGGGACGTTGGTCAGAACAGTCTCCCCAGAAACAAGTACAGAGCCGGCAATCATCGGCAATGCGGCGTTTTTAGAGCCGCTGACGGTGATTTCCCCTTGGAGCGGAACTCCTCCGGTAATTTGATAGCGAATGTCCATAGGAGGGAAGTATAGAGAAAAAATATGTAGCAAACTGTCAAAATACAGTGGTTTTTGTCCTTTATGGGAGAAAAAGACCCAGACTTCTAAGATCCAAGATCCAAAAAACAAGATCCAAAACGGGTAATAATTGAATGCACGTAACGTCAGACTTTTGGATCTTGGAATTTGGACCTTGGATCTTTATCATGATTCTGGCCAAAAGATCATTTTTTCTTTACCATCACAGTAATGTTAACCTTCACCCCCCTCGCCGGTTCTTCTATTCGCATTGTTGGCGGACAGCTGCCTATTGTGTCGTTCCCGGCGGAGGTAGTAGCGGGGGCAATTAACTTACTCCCAAGCCCCCAAGAACACCCCAGCCGTGAGACGATCTCGTGGCCCGGTGAGTATGACGTTGCCGGTATCACCATTCGCGGTGTCGGCCATGCGGAGGGACAGAAAGTATCCTATGTTGTCGAAGTTGATAGCGTACGTATCGCCTTCCCGGCTACTCCATTAGATGTGTGGGAAGAATCCGATATTGAGCATTTGGGCGAAGTACATGTGCTGGTGCTGCCGACTGATGACGCAAAGATTTGCCAAAAACTACTCGACGACGTGGACCCTCGTGTCCTGATTATTGTCCCCGGTGCCGATGGCAACCTGAACGTTGATGTGCTCAAGGCTTGTGGCGCAATCGATAAGGAGCGAGTTTCTGAGTACAAGCTGAAGGGTGCGTTGCCACAGGATGG
Source organism: Candidatus Peregrinibacteria bacterium (assembly GCA_043755535.1). Classification (GTDB taxonomy): domain Bacteria; phylum Patescibacteriota; class Gracilibacteria; order Peribacterales; family Peribacteraceae; genus JAKQEM01. The sequence continues at coordinate 55,093 of JAYUSS010000044.1, forward strand.
GCGGGAGGTGGTAGTGTTTGCGTAATTCCTAATTCTCAATTAAGAATTGACCAGACGTCGTCCATCTCGGATGGACTATGCCCGGCAAGTAATTGATAATGAAAACAGAAATTTTCAATTATCAATTTTTCACTTGTCGCGGCGGAGGCCGCAGCCGCAGTCGGATTTTCAATTCGTCCATGGCCCTGTAGTTCAACGGATAGAACAACCCCGTCCTAAGGGGTAAATATTGGTTCAATTCCAATCGGGGCTACCATTCGACTTGCGTCTCGCGCTACCGGCGCTCGCCACTCGCTCACCGTTCGACCCCGAGCTCACGGTCGAGGGGTGGTTTCGGCCCTTGTGGGGCCTCAGCCATTCTTTTGTAAAGCGAGTCGAATGACCCGGACTATCAGAGTTTTTCTATTTCACAGGCGAGCGTATGCTTATGCGCATGAAACAGCATAAATACTTAGAGTGGATTGTAATGCTCTACATCACGATGCAGATCGTGTCAGATGTTAGTGCAGGAAAAATTATCCAGTTAGGTATTCTCACTGTTTCAGCGACAGTTTTTTATTTTCCATTCACCTACATCTTTGCGGATATTCTGACTGAGGTATATGGCTACGCAGAATCTCGCAGAGCAATTTGGAAAGCATTCTTCTGCTCGGTTATAGCTGGTCTTGTTTTTCAAGTGATTGTCTTTTTGCCACCGGCAATGGGATTCGATGCAAACGATGCATATACAAGAGTATTGGGCTCCGTTCCTCGCATCTTAATTGGAGGATGGATTGCGGTGTGGGCGGGAGCGATCTTGAATGATTATGTACTCGCCAAAATGAAGGTTTGGACAAATGGTAAATACCTTTGGGCCCGTACAATTGGATCGACTGTGCTTGGGGAAGGTGTGAATACTATTCTGTTTTATAGTATTGCACTCTACGGAGTCATTCCAAACGAGTTGCTGGTGTCGTCGGTCTTATCTGGATGGTTTATAAAAACACTTGTTGAAATTGTCATGACCCCAGTCACATATGTCGTTATCAAAAAATTAAAGAAGACCGAAGGTATCGACTACTACGACAAAGATACTGACTTCAATCCCTTTACTTTTGGCCTCGGTAAAAAAAGCCAAGGTAAAATAAATTGAGAAACCCTGGTTGCCATTGACAAGAATCTGGATCAGTATAGTGTGCGTCACTTTTCCCCCAACCCGCAGTTCCCCTCTCAAATCCAGACGTCGGAAATTTTGAAACGTTGCTCTTCCAAAAACTGGAAGATCCGCTTTTTCTTCCTACCCGTTCCCAGTTGGAGCGGGCATTCGGCGTGCAGGGATTCCGTCCTCAAAAACTCTCACGGTTTTATCTGGACAGGGATAAACCGGTGCATAGTCACGAAGTCTTGAACCGCGAAATGATTCGTGAGCTTTCGCTATATTTCGTCGATCGAATTTCTTCTCTGATAGCCCGGCAAGATGCAGAGGTACCTATACCGATTGTGGAAGTGGGAGCGGGTACGGGACGATTAAGCTATTTCTTGCGACAGAGTATTGATCGGTTGTTGCCTGGCTGTGCACAGTTCCACCCAATCGATTCAGGTGAAGACGGCATCATTTCTTTGGCTGAGACGGATATTCTCGATGCTGCCCAAGCGATGGATACATATCAGCCTTCATTGGTCATTTGTTCCTGGATGGCGCCAAAGGTCGATCTGACCCCTATTTTTCGTGGGAATCCGTCGGTGCGGGAATATATTCTCTTGGGTGAAAAAGCATGCTGCGGCAAATATCCCGAAACATGGTCGGCGAAAGACGGGTTTACCGCGATAGACCTCGTAGGGATTCAAAAGCACCAGATCGGTTCCATGGATCAGCATATGAATAGGGATAAGGCCATGGGCAATATTTCTAGTGCGGTGGCGTTTCGGCGTATATCTTTGTGATGCGATGTTTTTGCCATGCGATTGTCATCGCATATGGCTTCGCATTTGATTTGATTCTAATCTACCGCAATTTTGTGAGTCTTTTCTTTACGATAAGCCAAATGCTACACCGATATTCATATGGTTTTCATTGCAACTTGGTATAATCTACCATTTGAGGCATATCCCCCGTCAGCTTTTAAACCTTTAGACCTTTGCGACTTTGCCATACACTTATATACGTGAATCCAATTTTTATTATTGGCTTGATAGGCGCTCTCGTTCTTGTTGTGGGTGCAGCGTATCCACCTGAACACGTGGTCCATCCAGCAAAATCTATAAAGAATTGGCTTTTTGCAATTGGCGGATTGCTTATGCTCCTCTATTCACTGTTCAGCTATCTAGCAGGAGGAACCATCTTTTTTTTGATACTCCAAGTCTTCATTAACTTCACAAGCATTTTGATGATGTTGAATACTACCGACAAATTCGATACTCCATTTATTGCAGTTGGAGGAATCGCGATGGTTGCTTGGTCCCTCTATTTATTTGAAGGGCTGAATACCGTGTATTTTGTTGTTGGATTATCTGGGATTGGCCTCGGCTATGCCTTGGATATGGGTACGTTTAAACGGAATGCAGCACTTACTCTTGGCAGCGGACTCATTGCCCTGTTTAGCTACATAGAAGGAAATATGATTTTCTTCTGGCTCAATCTTTTCTTCGCATTGTTCTCCGGATACTATGCTCTAATTGTTTTTGGTAAGACAAAAGCAAAAATAAAGTGAAGAACCCTGCGTCCCGCCCCTGCACTCCGCTGCGGCTGCGCTCCGGGGCTTGAACGCAGGGCATCTTCACCCTCGTTATTCGAGATCGAACA
>JAYUSS010000045.1:0-2370 GCA_043755535.1 Candidatus Peregrinibacteria bacterium
CAAGCGGCAAGGTTCCTTCATCTGTTTCCTGAAACTCTGGAGATGCTAAAATCTGGGCAAACTCACATTACCGAGTAGGAGGGGATGATAACACCCCCGTCCTCTCACAGAACCGTGCGTACGGGTCCGTACACGGCTCCTCACGTAAGTTTGATCCAACGATTCAAGGGGTACCAGTGACTGAGCTTAGGCTCGAGACCTGTCTTTAAACCTGTTTCTTGAAACCACTTGTTGCTATAAGCTCTTTCCAGGCATAGGGAATGGGATAAAGCCCATCGCCCGTGTCGGGTAAGCACTTTGGAGGACAGTTTGCTGTTCACTCCTCGCCGCAGAAGTTCATCAAAAAGGCTTCGTCTTGTTTTCTTTTGATCCACGATCCGAGCCCGAAGACGTCTTCGGATATGAGATTCTATGCCCTTCATCTGGGCTGGATAGTAGGTCATATTGAAGTAGTTGCTCCACCCAACGTACCATTTGTTGATACTTTCGATGGTCTCTTTTATCGTCTTCGATGTGCCTCGTGGGGTAAGTTCCTTTACCTTTTCCATCGCACGACGAATGGCAGCGGCAGATATTGCCACCGTATTTTTCACGATGGTCATGCCAAGGAATTTCACGCCCTTCGATGCAGACACCTGACTCTTTTCTTGGTTCACTTTTAGTTTCAGACGATTTTCGATGTACTCTGTGATCGATTTCATGATGGTCTTTGCTGCCTTGAGGGTGCCAACGAAGATATTGCAGTCGTCCGCGTATCTGCAAAACTCCAAGCCTCTTTTCTCTAGCTCCTTATCCAGTTCGTCCAAAACAACGTTGCTGAGTAAAGGGCTGAGCGGAGAGCCTTGAGTAGTGCCTTCCGTTGTGGGTTGTACCAAACCATGGTCCATCACTCCGCTTCGGAGAATCGTACCCACAAGACGAAGAATTCGTTTGTCGGGAACGTAATTTCCCATGCGGGAAATAAGACGATCGTGGTTTACTTTGTCGAAAAATTTCGACAAATCTATATCCACTACATACTCTTTTCCAGATGCCACAATGAGACGAGCCGCTTCCACAGCGTCCTTTTGGCTCCTGTTCGGCCGAAAACCATAACTGTGATTAGAAAACAGAGGTTCGAATATCGGCTCCAGCAGTTTCTTAAGCGCCATCTGAACCACACGGTCTCGTACACATGGAATTCCGAGTAAACGGATACCTTGGCCAGGACCGGGTTTGGGGATCTCGACGCGTCGAACTGGCTGGGACTTATAGGTCCAGCTCTCGAGCTCTGACTTTAAGCACTGAAGCTCTTTCTCGGTCTGGGCTTCAAAGGATTCAACGGTCACCCCGTCAATCCCAGGGGATCCCTTATTTCTGCGCACATCTCGAAACGCTCTCTCGAGGGTTTCAACCATGCACAATTCCTCGAAAAGCTTACTTGGGTCGTAGAATAGATTCTTCTGCCGCATTTCACTTACTTTCGTTCTAATAAAGTTCAAGTTAGTCCCGGTTACCACTTTCCTACACGAGAATTGGTCCCACCCGTGGATCCTTTGCCTTCTCCTTTTTCAGAAGTTCCAAATGAGGTTTCTTAATCTCACTTTCGTGTTCCGCCCTTCATCTCCACTGGAATTTTCCCTACTCCCAGCACTTTGATTCAGTTTTATCCTCGGGTATGTCACCACACCTTCACAGGCTGAGACTTTTACGACTACTACGACTTCGTCTGCAAACCCTTACCCCTTAAACAACCCATCATTGGGATGTATAGGCTATTGCTGCTCCTTTTCCCTTGGGGGAGCGCTCGCCGGGATAACGGTCATTCACCGGGTAAGATCGTGTTCTTTCCTTGCCCAGCTACCTTCCATACACACCTGGTTACGTAAGAGGATTAGGATTTTGTTCTCAAAAGGGAACTCATCCACCAGGCGCGCCTCACGAAGGTTCACTTTCGTTTAGCTGGCAATTTTGACTCCGGCTTCCTTCAGATCCTTCATTGGGCACGTATAATCCTGAACTCCCCATACAGGGCAGAATTATGGCTTTCTTCAGGCACCCTTGCCTTCGTCTACATCTTCCCCCTCTCAGGGTGATGACAGGACTTTCACCTGATAGAACTCGACCATGCCGGTCGCAATTTAGAAACCTAACGGTTTCTAACTTCCCTTTAGCTGCAATTCGCTGCATTCGCTGCAGATAAAAGAAAAGTGGCGGTATCAGCGCCTAGCGAGAATCCACCACCGCTCAATTTTTTTTCCTTTTTGTTAAAGGAAAAAAGTCTCGGGTGTACAGATTCTCTCTGGCTGCCCGCCACATTGCTCCTTTTTTTTGTAGAGGACACAGGGAAAACAGGAGGGGACAGGGAACAAGAAGAGGCAACGGGAAAAC
>JAYUSS010000046.1:0-57551 GCA_043755535.1 Candidatus Peregrinibacteria bacterium
AAATGTGCCAGTCCAACCTCTATGGACTACACCGAAGATTGAGCCTATTCCTTGCCAAAAACTATGAATCCAACTTGTGACTTTTTGGGAATGTCACGAGTGTATTTTGCATAAAATTACAATTTGTGTTATAATAAAAGTAACCAACTATGCCTTCAAACACACCCCACACACCCGGACATCCCTCGCACCTGGAACAGGATATGGCTGTTGCCATTGTTCTGTGGGTGATGCTTGCAGGTATGTGTGTCGTGGCTGCAAATGCATGGGCGGCAGGGTTTATCGTATAAGAGCCAAAACAGGTTGCTCATGATGATGGCCGCTGATAGAGTTTCCCGGCTTCGGACGTTTATAGATGTCGTAAGCGGTTCATTCCATCATTGTTGTTCTGTGGATCCGTAGCTCAATGGTTAGAGCGCATCCCTGTCACGGATGAGGTTGCGAGTTCGAGTCTCGTCGGGTCCGCCATCCGTCTCCGTCCGGCTACGCTTCTGAGGAAGCTACGCCGCGACTACGCCGCGATTGGCGGTTTTTAGATGCATCACGATTTTTCCGCATCACTTTCGTAAGAAGTCTCCCCCATTAACGTCCCACTATCGGTGGCCGACGGAAGGCTGGGAGAAGGCCCCCGTCGGTCCCCTTTCATATACAAAAAAGAGACAGCCGCGGGGCCGTCGTCGGAGTGTTCGATCGGGTTTGTCGTGAATCAGAAGACCAGACATTGAGGATGTGCGTCCGGTGTTAGATACCAGCCGTTCCCTTCTGAGACTGGAGGAAGTCGCTCGGTGTTGTCGAACAGCACCCTCGCACATCGTTCTGCGAGCGTCGATGCGAATTGAGGATGAGTGAGAAGCACGACTACAGCGTAGTCTGCTTCCTCTGCAAGCTTCACACAGGCATCAATGTCGCCGTCTTGCAGGCAATCATGCCGTGTTCGTTCTTCTGAGTTGGCAAGGACTCTGCCAAGCCCGTACAGCGTCTGATAGGTGTCATTGTCATCTGAGGACGTTGCAAAAACTCTCCTCATGGCACACATCTCTGCAGACATAATGACTGCGGCCATGACGTCACCTCGATCGCGGTGATCGACGGGAGTCAACACAAACAAATGTACTACGTCGCGCGGCATCCTTCTTCCTCCTGTGTTTTGACGGATCGATCGAACCTTTCCTCCACTATGGAGGCTCACAACAATATTCCTCTTCTTGTTACAGTCCAGATCATTTTCTAGTACTCCGTCAACGCGGAGTCCTTCATGGAGATATCCATGGAGGCTATCATGGAGGGCATGGATACACCCTTTCTTACTATCGCGGAGGCTGTCGGCAAAACGGGCCGTTCCGCATCCACCATCCGCCGACTTATTAAAGGTATCGTGGAGACGGCTGATCATGCCGACCGCAATGCGGTGCAGCCTACGGTGAAGGCCGTGGCGGCATTCAAGAAGAAAGGAGAGAACTTCGCCTGGAAGATTCGCGAGGACGTTTTACTCCGTGAATTTCAGGGAGCCCTAAAGGAAGCCAAAAAAGAAGTGACCGAAGCGAAGGGGGATATCCTCTATATCCTCCAGAACGAATTAAGCCTTAAAAACCAGCAGATCGAAAAGCAGTGGGAGGTTATTCACGCGCTTAATGATCGCCTGCGTGAAGGAAACATTCTGATGGGATCTCTCCAGAAGCGTCTTGGCCCTCCCCCATCCGAAGAAGTTCCATCAACGGTGGTTGAGTCCTCCACCACGGCGGCCTCCACGGAAGGTGTCAGTATGGCCTCCAAAATCGAGAAGAGGGGACTCTTTGGGTGGATGAAGAGGTAATAATTAATGGTTCGGCAAGCTCACCATGACAATTGCCCTTCTATAAAGAACCCTTCGACAAGCTCAGGGGCCATCTTAGTGTTTGTAAAACGTAAGGTCGGTGAGCCTGTCGAAGGATTAATCCGCAATCTTAATCCTCGCCCCCACTTCCGGCTTACTAAACTGTAGGTAAGACGAGCGGTACAGCCTCGTATAGCTATCTTCGTCCTGCATCCATTTGCGCAGGATATCAATGTTCTTGTTCTTGTAGATTACAAGCGCACCGGGCTCTGCATCGCGGAGAGATGTGCCCAGGTACATCGTCTGGCTGACGTTTCCGATTATCACCTTCACCATGTGGTTACTGTCTGCAGCGGCTTCCAGCAACGCCCACTGCTTCTCGACGTCTTTTGTGTAGCTGATCATGTTACCGAAGCGGTCGACGTAGGCGAGTTCCCACTGGTTGTCTGGGTATTCAGGGATCACATCGTCGATCTTCTCTTCGATGAGGTCGATTGCGTGGTCCGGGTGCAGCAAAAAAGGCGTGTAGCTGCTGCGGAATTGCTCTGTAGGGCCGTGGATGGGGTTGCTGTCATTGTTGAGCCTGTGGAGGGTCTTCAGCTTGTGCTTGATGGTGGAAAGACCTGATGGGTTCGTGGTGACGATACGAATGCCATCAGCTGTAGCGACGTAGAATGGCGCACCGTTCTTTTTATCTAAGCGGGGAGCGGCGTTAATGAAGATGCCGGTCACCGTATCGCGGTAGGCAGCTTTCACCTCTTCGCTCATATAAGGGGACGCCAGTGACTGTTCGTGAAGCTCGAAAATGAGGCGAAGCACGTGCTCCGTAATCGTTTCGCGACCGTAGATATCAAACTCTCTGCGTACTTCTTCTAAGGGGAACGACCGAAAGTCGGTCGAAAGGAGGGCATCTGCATCATCCTGCAAGAAAGGGTTCTTACTGCGTCCGTAGGTATCCGAGAAGAGGTATACGCGACGGAGGGTGGTGTATGCCATGGAAAAAGGGGAAGAAGCGAAACGCGGGCATAATAGGGAAAGAATTTTGATGATCAATCAAAAATTTAGAGTATTGCTCAAACCTCCCCTAACCCCCAACCCCCTTTCCCCCGAGGGGAGCAAGGGGGCTTTAAAAGGAAAAATTCTTTAGTAAACGTACTGGCGTTCCCCTCTCCCACCGGGGGAGGGGCTAGGGGAGGGGGAGGTTAGTTTAGTCGGAGGCCGGATCTATAATTTAGGCTTGCGCATATGCCAAGGCGTCGCCTGTTCATACGCATGCGCCGCCCGCAGAACAGTTGCTTCACCCCATTGCGGGCCCATCAATTGGAGGCCGATCGGGAGGCCCTCCAGCGCGCCCTCCACGGGAGAGCTGAATCCACATGGTAGTGAGATAGCAGGGATGCCGGCCATCGGTTGCGCGCAGAGGAATACATCTTCCAGGTACATCGCCACCGGGTCATCCGCATGGGCTCCAACGGGGAACGCCGGAGTGGGGGATACGGGAGAAAGCAGCAGATCGACGGTCTTGAAGGCCTCCGCGAATTCTTGGGTGAGAATCGTGCGAACCTTTTGAGCTTGGCGGTAGTACGCATCGTAGTACCCGGCGGAGAGGGCATAAGTCCCGATCATAATGCGGCGCTTTACCTCGTCGCCGAATCCTTCACTACGCACCTGGTGGTAGTACTCAATCAAATCCTTGGGGGCCTCCACAGTGTGTCCATAACGGACTCCATCGTAGCGCGCCATGTTGGAGCTCACTTCACACGGGGTGATCACGTAGTACGTCGCAATGGCGTACTTTGTGTGGGGAAGAGAAACCTCCACCAACTCCGCTCCGCGAGACCTGAGTACCTCCGCGGCAGCCACCACGGCAGCCTCCACCTCGCTATTCAGTCCATCGATGAAATATTCTTTGGGGAGCCCTATGCGAAGCCCTTTTATGTCACCCGTGAGGGCTGCCCGATAATCGGGGACTGGCACATCACTGGTCGTACCATCCAATGGGTCCTTACCGGCAATGGCTTGCAGGATGATCGCGAGATCCTCGATATTCTTGGCAAAGGGTCCGATGGTATCGAGCGAGCTCGCCATGCTAAGGACTCCAAAGCGGCTGGTGCGACCATATGTTGTGCGAATACCGGTGATACCACAGAAGCCTGCCGGCTGACGGACGGACCCGCCGGTATCTGTCCCCAGTGCAAAGATACATTCGTCTGCTGCGACTGCGGCAGCCGAGCCTCCGCTGCTGCCCCCTGCAACGCGTGAGGTATCCCACGGGCAGCGGGTGACTCCATAGCAGGAGGTCTCCGTGGAGGCCCCCATGGTGAACTCATCGGTGTTCGTTTTGGCGATGCTGATTGCCCCCACCGCATTCAGGCGGTTGGTTGTCGTCGAATTAAAGGGTGGGACGTAGCCTCGGCGTAGTCGCGGCTCCTCAGAGCCGGACGAAGCCGGATTTCTAAGGATATTACTGCATGCAGTAGTCGGGACGCCTTCTTCGCAATACACATCTTTCGCAACGTAGGGGATACCTGTCAGCGGGTGATCAAAAACTCCTGCCGCATCGACCTTTTTCGCTTTCTCTAGGGCTCGATCGAAATTTTTGTAGACGATTGCGTTCAGTTGCCCGTCCACCGACTCAATACGCTCGATGGAGGCCTTCACGAGGTCCTCCGCGGAGACCTCCTTCTTTCGAAGTTTGGAGTGTGCTTCGGTGATGGTTAGATTATTGAGCATGTGTAGAGTGATGGGGGTTCGTTTATTGGTTTATTCGTTTTTTCGTTTATTCGAGATGAAGTTCGGAATGTAGTGGAGCAAAGTACGAGTAAACGAATCAACGAGTAAACGAGTAAACGTCATCCGTGTGCGGAAGGCGTCTGAATCTGGTGATCGACAATCGATAGTGCTGTTGTGCCAAGAAGCGCATCCGGGTCTGCTAGCGGAGTCGTGCGCAGCACATCCTCGCGCAGGCTGTTACTTCTACCCGTAACCTGGGACATCGCCTCCACGCCCTTCGTATCGACCTCCGACAGCTGATCGATGTACGTCAAAATTTTCGTCAGCTCTGTGGTGAATTTGGCCACTTCACCCTCGCTCAGCGTTAAACGGGCGAGCTTTGCGATATGCCGGACTTGGGTCTCTGTGAGTGTGGCCATGTCCCTCGGATACTACAAAAAAACTGCTTGGGTACCAAGCGGTAGTGAATATTCTAAAGGGATGCAATGAGCAGCTCTAGTGACAAGAGACAGCGGCACCACGAGAACGTGGTGCCGCTGGTGCCTCTACAGCCCGGGCTAACGGGGCTTGTTTGGCATCTTGGTCCGTTGATCTTCCTCGTGCTTTCTCATCTGTCGATCGAGCTTGTCCAGATGGGCATCGCTGCCCGGACGTTGCTCGCGCGAGCAGATTGATACAACGCGAACTCGATTCAGACTATGACTGCCACTTGCGCCTTTACTCGTAACCATGATTCGACTCCTTCGCCCTGGGTATTGGGCTGTAGGGGACTAAGCAGCTTCCCAGATCCTAATCCATAGGACCCCCTCGAAAAGCAGCTCATTTCATTCCTCAAGCTATGTTTTGACAGATCAATATATCATTATATAACTAAAATTATAATTTGGCAATGCCTTATAACTCTGTTTGTGTACAAAAAAACAGCTCCTATTGACCCTTTCGTGTCGAAGCACGAAGCTGTTTAGCGTATGCACCTCTCCCGCCTCCAAGGCCGTAAAGCATGCGACTACGTGCTTCGACGTGGCCGGGTTTGGAAAGGTAAAACTTTTGCCGCTAACTGGTTGCCGGGGCCCCCTAAGCTTAACGCAGGTAAGGCGGGTTTGTATGTGGGGACATTTGCTTCTACCAGGCTCGATAAGTCTGCCGTTAAGCGCAATAGGATGCGCCGCAGGGTGCGTGAGGCGCTGCGGATCATCGCCAAAGATTCAGAGGGAATTCCGACCGCACAGTTGTTGATAACACCACGCTCTGCTAGCCTGAAAGCTCCATTTGAAGAGATCGTCCGCGAGATGCAGACGTTCCTTAAGCTCCTCCCTCCATGGCATCCACCAAAAAATCCCGTCTCTTAGATTTCCTGCTCGTGTTTGCCGTTGTCTACCTTGTGGTGGAGTTTGGCATGCGCTGGTTTTTCCCCAAGGCGGAACCCGGCACGGTGGCACCCGTCGTGCTTAGTATGCAAGACAGCACAGTTACACTAGGGAACACGCCTGTTGCGATCCTCAAAAATAACACTGACACTCCACTCGGGCCCCTCTGTACCGATCCGCCGTTCTTCCTGTCTCTTGCCGGTCAAGACGGTCAGTGGAACGAGATTGAAGGCGGTGAGGCAAAGGCTGAATGCACAACCGTGGATGCGGGCTCTTCTCTTAAGATTCCCTTAAATAAATTTAAAGAATCATCGTTGGAGCATGTAGGGAAGTTTCGTTTGCAACTACGCGGTATCACGGGCTCTGGTGTGTTCGTCGGAGACGGCGAAGGTATCGCACATCCTATTACGACCGAATTCAGCATTCATGAGCCTGGCATTTTCACCAAGATCTTCCGATCATTCATTACCAAACCCCTCTTCAACGCGCTTATCTTCATCGCCTCGTTGATGCCTGGGTACAGTCTCGGCCTCGCCATTATCATCCTCACACTTATCGTCAAACTGATCCTGTTTATCCCAACCCAGCACGCGCTCGAAGGGCAAAAGAAAATGCAGTTGCTGCAGCCGAAATTCGAAGCAGTGCGCAGGCAGTATAAAGACGACCCCAAAAAAATGCAGGCGGAAACGATGAAGATTTGGAAGGAGCATAAGATCAATCCGATGCAGTCGTGTTTGCCGCTCGTGGTGCAGTTCCCGGTCCTGATCGGGCTCTTCTACGTTATCCGTGATGGGGTTCATTTAGACCTCGCGCAGCACTTGGTGTACCCGTTTTACCAAAACATCGATTGGACGTTCGGGACGCAGTTTTTGGGCCTCGATCTCACCGTTCCGTATGTCTGGATTTTCCCGCCGATGCTGGTGGCACTGCAGTTCCTGCAGATGAAATTAAGCTTCATGATCGCCGACAAAAAGAAGGCCAAGCAGATCGCCGCAACCACGACCCCCGAAGTCGATACGCCGCAGGAGTTGCAACAGCGCATCATGCTCTACGCTCTCCCCCTGATGATCGGATTCTTCGCGCTCACGATGCCGTCGGCCGTGTGTGTGTACTGGGGAATTTCGACGCTGTTTGCGATCGGGCAGCAGATGATTGTGAACCGGGAACATATAAAGGCGTGAGGACGAGGACTCAGAGGCTTTAGAGGACGTACTAGGATGCCCATTAGCGCGGCCATTCCTGGCCGCATATAACATGCCAAAGCACGGCCATTCCTGGCCGCATGTAGAGGCAGACGAAAATTTAGGCGATCGTCACTTTCTCACAAAGGTATACATCTTGTATGGCATGTAGAAGGGCGATGCCCTCATCCGTCGGTTTCTGAAACGCCTTGCGGCCCGAGATTAAACCGGAACCCCCCGCACGCTTGTTGATGACTGCAGTCTTCACCGCATCTGCCATATCATTATCGCCGGATGCACCGCCGCTGTTGATAAGCGGAATGCGACCTGCGAAACAGTTGGCGACCTGGAAGCGTGCAAGGTCGATCGGGTTATCGCTCGTCAGGTTTTCGTAGACGCGCTTGTCGGTTTTTCCGTAGCTGCTTTCTTGTCCCAGTACCAAAAATCCGCCGTTTCCTTCGGGCAGTTTCTGCTTGATGATGTCGGCTTCGATCGTGACGCCCAGGTAGTTAGCCTGCCCTGTTAAGTCTGCAGACACGTTCAAATTACCTTCGTTGAAGGCGGGGTTACGCAGGTAACACCAGAGAACCGTGAAGAGCCCTAAGCGATGTGCTTCTGCGAAGGCTATGCTCACTTCGGTAATATCGTTGGCAGAAGTCTCCGACCCGAAATAAATCGTTGCTCCCACACCGATAGCACCCATGTCTTTAGCCTGCTGCACGGTTGCAAACATCACCTGGTCGGATTTATTGGGGTAGGTGAGCAGTTCGTTGTGGTTGATTTTTACAATGAATGGAATTTTGTCGGCATAAGCACCGCTTACCATTCCAAGCACGCCGAGTGTCGATGCGACGGCATTGCATCCGCCGTCCATGGCCAGCTTCACAATGGCCTCAGGATCGAAGTAGGAGGGGTTTGCAGCGAAGCTGGCGCCTGCGGAGTGCTCAACCCCTTGGTCGACAGGAAGAATGCTTAAATAGCCCGTATCTGCGAGCCTGCCGCAGGAGTACAAATCTTTGAGGTGTTTACGCACTTTTGCCGGCCTGTCGGACATCTCAAATACCTTCTCGACGTTCTCCATTGTGGGTAAGTGCAGGTTTTCTTTCGCAATAGTTTCACACTTGTGCGTCAGTAAGGCTTTATCAGCACCAAGAAGGCTTTCAATTTCTTTGTAAGACAGCATGAGGCGGGGGAAGGATCGGGAGAAATCGTAACATGCTTCTAGTTTGCTCACCATGTTGAAACGATGCCAAGGAGAGAATCTCCCTGGCATCGCTATGACGGTGCATCATTGCTGATGTCCCGTGGGAGGCTTTCACCCAGGCACACCCCAGGCATGCGGGCCTCCCGTCGATACCCTCCCTTCGGTTAGGACACCAGATGAACGCGAACAATCGGAATACGAGACTTTCGCATGATCAGGATCCCCCAGAAGAAAATTGGATCGGCAAGTCGCTGCTACGATAATGCCAACGACCGGTCTGCATTCTAAAGAGATGCCCGGACCCCGCAAGAGAGAGCCTCTTGCAGGGTCCGGGCGAAGAGAATGGAAGGAGCACATGGAGGTTGGACTAGCGTTGCCTGAAGTGCTGTCGTCCAGAAGATGCTGTCGGCCTGACACAGGTATGGACTTCCCTCTTGGGAGATCTACCCCTGTTCAAGTCGGGCAGTGTTCCTTCATCGGGAACCGTGGCGCTGCGTGTATCAATGCCAAGTTGCGCCAAAAATCGGGTTCTTTCTGATCTTCTGAGACGTGGCCTCACGGACGGTACTGTCTGATGCCTCATGAAAAATCTCCTTGTTCTGCGTACTCGTAGACCCCCGTTACGAAGCGGAGATTTTTACAATTCTGAACTACTAAAACGCAGACCGGTTGCTGCGAAAATAAAAAAGAACGACAACGACGGATCTGCGTTTAAGAGTGCTACCCCGCAGCACGAAGCCACGGGGTAGCGGAAGGATGCGTTAGGAGTTCCTTGTGGTTTGGGGGCGAGGTTTGACCGGACTCTTGAGCACACGCTGCTCGCTGGCGCCGGGCGGCTTGTCGCTCTCGACTTCACGCCGCACCATTGCTTCGTACTCAGCAGCGCTCATCTTTGGCTGGCCCTGAGGCCCGCCCCGAAAACGTCGACTGTATCCTGCCATGATGTACTCCTTTTGCATCCTGACTGCACGTCCAGCGGTCGCGTGATCCAATACACGCACATTCTATTCCGCACGAAACGCACATCCGTTGTATCGATGAAAAACAGGAAGTGACCGGTGTCGTGTAAAAAAGGGCGGGGGAGCAGAGCTCCCCCTAGGACGGAAAATCGTGTGTGCTACCGCGGCGTCAGCTAACGCTGCTTCCATTCGCGGCCGTTGCGATCCGGACCGCGAGTGCGAGCCTTGTGCGGTCGTCGCAAGCTCTTCTGCCGTGAGGCAATGCCCGATTCGACTTGAGCAGCAGCTTTCGCCTTGGCAGACTTCGTGGGATTGGCCATCTTCGTGATTCTCCATAATTGTCCCCCCGTGCCTCGCCGGTTCAACCAGCGACCTATCAACACGGGTCAGTTCCTGTTCGTTGGCGGTGGTGTGACAGAACGGATCGTGTACGGCGTTTGCGATATGCTATCCCTGTTTTTGGCTGTGTAAAGAGCAGATTTTAGCTTATACATAATAATGATTTTCCCTTTACAGTAAGCCGTAAAAGGAGAGAATGCCCGGGCTCCGGTTCCTCTAGCACGACGCGGGGGAACTGTGGAGTAAAGGCTCATCTGTGAAAGGATTCTGTATGAGCAGCACTTCTGTCTCCGCGTCTGTCTGGAAGCAGTCACTGGTCCATGTGGTCCAGCAACTGCAACGGGCAGGCGCAACGCCCCGCACGATCGAACGCACGATCGCACGTCTCAAGGGGCGAAGGAAACGGCGTCGCCTCGCTGTGGAGATTGCGAATCGGGCTCAAACCCAGTTCGGACTGATCCTCGGCGATTGCTGGGTTGACGCCCTCCTGGTGGATCCTACTCGTAACTGATCCACCACACTCGAACTACCTCCCGTCACCCGACGGGAGGTAGCTTCTCTTTGTTCGTAAAATTTCCTTTTCTACGCTGTTTTTCGTATGCTCTGCCTATGCCATCTACGCCCTCACTTCGCCTCTACAACACTCTCACCAAGCGCGAGGAAGAGTTTACGCCCGTCGACCCTAAGCACGTTACCATGTATACCTGCGGCCCGACGGTGTATGGGCGTGCGCACATTGGCAATTTATCTTCGTTCCTGATGGCCGATTTACTACGGCGTTGGCTGGAGGTGAAGGGCATGAAAATAGAACACGTAAAAAACATTACGGACGTCGGTCACTTGGTGCGAGATGCGGACTCGGGGGAGGACAAGATTGAAAAACAGGCACGCCACGTCGCTCGCGAGCGACGTGGCAAGTCGGAGAATGAGTTTGTGGAAATTACAGCAGAAGATGTCATCGCGATCGCGCGAAAATATGAAGAGCAGTATCTGCGCGATGAACGCGCACTCAATATGTTGGAACCCACGCATCGTCCGCGCGCATCGGACTATGTAGAACAGATGAAAGTGATGATCGAAGAGTTGCTCACAAAAGAAATTTCATACGTTACGAGCGATGGAATATATTTTGATGTATCGAAATTTCCGCAGTACGGAGAGCTTTCCGGCAACACCTTAGAAAATCTTTCTGCAGGATCACGCGTAGACATCAACGAAGAAAAAAAACATCCCGCGGATTTTGCGCTCTGGAAATTTTGTGTGGGACAGAATGAGCACCACGCATTGCGATGGGCTTCGCCCAAAGATCCAAGATCCAAATTCCAAGATCCAAACATTGAAGGATTTCCAGGCTGGCATATTGAGTGCAGCGCGATGTCGAGTTTTTTGTTGGGTGACACGATCGACATTCACACCGGCGGTGAAGATAATATTTTCCCGCATCATGAATGTGAAATCGCGCAGAGTGAGAGCGTCACAGGTGTGCGTCCGTTCGTAAAACTCTGGCTGCACCGTCGTAGGATCGAAATAGCGGAAGGGACCCTTCGACAGGCTCAGGGTGGCGGTCCCGACGACGGGCCCGCTCAAAAAATGTCAAAGAGTATTGGCAACGTGTTAACTTTAGAGGACATTTCGGAGCGTGGATTCAGTCCGCTCGATCTCCGGTACCTGTTTTTATCAGTCCACTATCGCACTAATTTAAAATTCGGATGGAAGGGGATTGAGGATGCGCAGAAGGCACGGAAGAAGATTGTTGAATGGATGGGGGGATGGGAGGGATTAGAGGATCCAGAGGACTCAGAGGAGGGGGTGTGTGATCCTGTGCAACATCAAGGACTGGCAGATTTTTATGCGCGGTTTCGTGAAGCGATGGATAGTGACCTCAATACTTCCGGAGCGCTTGCGGCTGTGTTCGATCTGATGTCGTGGCAGCGCAAACAGACGGTACTTTGCAGCGACACAAAAGCGAATCTGCGGATCATCATCGCGATCATCCGTCATACGTTTGGATGTTTTGAGTCCGAAGCCGCAGAAGAGATTCCAGAAGCTGCACTTACACTCGCGAAAGAGCGGGATACTGCACGCGCAGAAAAAAACTTTGCGGAGAGTGATCGATTACGCGATGCATTACAAGCGATGGGGTACGAAGTGCGTGATACAGAGGAGGGGACGCAGCTGAAGCGGTAGTGATACCAAGTTGCAATTAAAACGATACGAATAGCGGCTTAGCATGTGGCTTGTCATAAGGAAAATATACTCAAAATTTCGGTGGGTTAGCAGCATTTCAAATGCGAAGCCGTATGACAAATGCTCTTGTCCTCCGTCATAGCCCGTGTAGCATCGGCGTTACGTCTGCTTATCGTTTGCAGATGCGATCATTCTCCCACCTGCCTATTTCTCAAGGAGGCCAGCCATGCTCGTCCTGAGCCGAAAACGTGATCAAAGTATCTTCATCGGAGACAACATCAAGATCACAGTCGTCGACATTCGTGGCGACAAAGTCCGGCTGGGCATCGAAGCGCCCACCGAGATCCCGGTTCATCGCCAAGAAGTCTACGAGGCCATCCAGCGCGAACATCAGCGCGGTGCCGCAGTACCGGTGAAAACCGAGGGATGTGTTGCAAAGTAGGTGGACGTATTCGAACAGTGGTCCTATTCCCAAGGAAGGGAATAGGACCCTTTTTAGTTCTCCACATCGCCTGTGCATAACCTTGCACATGTATGGCGTTTTAGCGGAAGAAGTTAGGTATTCTTTCCATTATTGCGAGAAAAACATCGATTCTTAGCCATTTTTGAAGGTTTTGCAGGTTAGTACCTTCGGGACTTGTACATCTTTCTTTCCATTTTAAGTTTATTGTAGGCTAAAGTGAGGGTTTTACAGCCAGCAATGCACGCTAATCACTTGTTTCATACAGATATACCGGTGTTTAGAAGACGTAATACATATTTGCCTATACAAAATGTATAATTTGCCATACGTCATTTCTTTTCAAATACGCTACTGAGCACCAAGATACATAATTTTCAAGAACAATTTATGAGGTTGTTTGAAGGGTTATGAACCCCTTATACGTCAAGAATTCCTTTGTAGATTGTCAATTAAAGCTTTTTTACATGCGAGAATCGGCAAGAGCCGCTTTCCTTACCGCGTAACACGGGGTGTTTCTACCCGTTTGAACGTGCGCACAGGAGTACTCACCCGCCTTGCCTGTTTATAGGCATCCTCGGTAGCATTCCTGGGTCCCAATCCTCCCTTAGGGGCGGAGGGATCTGTGCACGGATCCTTCACAAGCCGGCAATCCCCGTACTCGACCCTCTAAACTATGTTTGGTGGGATATACGCGCAGTACACGGGAATCCACATTCCGTCTTCCTTATATATGGTAGACGCGAGTCGTGTTTCTTTCTTTGCTTCACTTTAACTTTTCAACGCTTTTGGTTTCGGTGTTTTTTCTCTCTCTTTAGTTGTAAGGAGATGTGCGCGTCCGCCTAAGGCGGATGATCGCCCTCCCCCCAACACGGACAACCGGAAGCCAGTTGGTGATTGGCAAGGTTCTCTATCTTTATTTTTTTATTCCACAACTCCTATATGGACATTTCTCGTTTGAAGAAATTGTTCGCAGGGATGTCTGCTGTCGCGATCTCCGTCACCCAGGTGGGTACGGCTCTCGCCGCTTACAGCGACGTTCCCTCCGGAGTCTGGTACCAAGAGGCAGTCGAAGCGTTTACGGACGCTGGCTACCTTGACGGATCCCAGACAAAATTCCGCGGTGGCGACAACGCTAACCGTGCGGAATTCATCAAGCTCGTTGTCGAGCTTAACGGTGGTATTCTCTCCACTCCTCCTGCTGTCGCCAGCTTTAGCGATGTCAAAGCAGGTGCATGGTACTACGGGTACATGGAAGAAGCTGCCAAAGAAGGTTGGGTAAAAGGCGATGCTAACTGCTACGGCAGTAGCTCCTGTTACGCACGCCCAGGCGCAAACATTAACCGCGCTGAGGCTGCTGCCCTTATCGTCCGCGCTTTCGGTCTTGATGAGACCGGTGACGCACCGTCCTTCGTGGACGTTCCTGCAGGCCAGTGGTACACGGACGCCGTTCAGACGGCAGCCGACTACTGTGTTCTCCAGGGTGACGATGCTACGGGACGCGCTCGTCCTGCAGACTTCATGAATCGTGCTGAAATGGTCACTATGCTTTACCGCGTGGACCAGGGCATGACTTATGGTGTTGATTGCGCAGCGGACAACGTTACCGAGCCTATGATCAAGGATGTCTCTGCGACATCAGCTTCCACGGTTGAAGTCGAATTCAACATGGCTCTCGATGCAGACGCCGCTGTTGATGCAGACCTCTACATGGTTAGTGGGTTTGCAGACTTGGACGTTGATTCCGTCGACATGATCGACGAATCCACGGTCGAGTTGACACTTGGCCAGACCACCGACGCCGGTGAGGACTACACTCTTTCCGTCGAAGACATGGAGACGGAAGATGGTGACACCTTCTCCGACTCCATGGATTTCGAAGGGTACACAGCAGTCGTGCAGGGTGACGGTGTTCTTGATGTCTCCGTCGCTTCCACGAACCCAGCTGCCGACACAGTGCCTCAGGGCGCTCAAGGCGTTGTGATGCTGTCGATCGACCTTACGGCATCCTGCGACGATGACGTCGTTTTGTCCGAACTGACTGTCCTCCACGAGGGCTTCGGTGACGACGGCGACATCAGCGGTGTCTACGCTTCCATCGACGGTGCTCGCGTTTCACGCAAGCGTTCCATTGATGCTGAAGACCAGACAGCTGACCTGCGCTTTACGGCACCTATGACGGTTGCCGCTTGTAAGACAACGACGATCGATATCGTTGCTGACTTCGACACAAGCATCAGCGCTTCATCTGAGCACAACTTTACTGTCGAACTTCCTTCTGACTTCCAGAGCAACGCTAAGGACGTCGAAGGAAACTTCCCAATCCGCGGCAACACCTTCCGCATCGCAGCCGTCACAAGCGGCACGGTGACGGTTGATTACCGCAGCATCTCCCCAGACGAGGTGGACGTAGGCGACACTGCCAAGGTTCTTGGTAAGTTCGAATTGGCCTCCAACTCTGTCGAAGACCAGACCATCTACTCCATCACGTTGGAGCAGAACGGAACGGCTTCCGATGGTGACATCACGGGTATGCAGATCCGCCGCAGCGACGGCACAGTGCTCACCAACACTGTTGATTCCACGGTATCTGACTACGCTACGTTCGTCTTCGATCCTCCATTCACTATCCTCGAGGGTGACAACATCACACTCGAAGTGACGGGAGACATCGAATCAGGCGCCGGTGAAACCGTTGTCCTTCACTTCGAAGAGACAGGTGACCTGTTCGCTGTCGGATCCCTCTACGGATACGGCGTGAACGGCCAGCTTTACGGATCACAGGTATCCATCCCAACGGACGATGCTGACCCAGTAACGATCCAGGCTGGTGAATTCACCATCGAACTGGACGGCCCTGTTCAGCAGAAGTACACGACCGATGCTGACGATGCAATCCTCGCAAACATTTCTATGACGACCGGCGGCGAAGCCCTCGACGTCAAAGATTTCTTCGTTGCTATCGAGGGTGAAACCTCGACGGGTGCAGGACTATTAATTTCAGGCGTTACAACGACTGATAACATCAACGAGGTTCTCGAGGATGTAGAACTGCGCAACAAGAAGACAGGACAGACGATCTCGGGCGTCCGCCTGACATCGGGTTCTGATGCTTCTGCGAGCACGTTAGCTTTGACCTACCAGATCTACCGTTTCGACGACTTTATCGTCGAGGGTCAGAATGACTGGGAGCTCCGCGTCGACTTTATCGACAACGGGACAGCAGCCGGCGTTCACCCAAAGAATGGTGATCGCTTCCGCGTCCATGCTTGTACCCAGCCTACCAACACCACTTCCGGTATTACTGGATGTACATTTGGTGGCCTTATCACTGAAGTTGAGACCTACAACATCAACGTTGAAGGCCTCTCCACAGGTGACGCAGTCTCTGATGTCCGCCCAGGCGGAACAGTCACGGGTAACTACCACCGTATCGCGACGCCGACTCTGAACGTTTCAGTAAAGAGCATCGGTACGTCCGATACGGCTGTGAAGAACTCCAAGAACGTCAACTTGCTGCGCTTCGAAGCACGCGCTGGTGAAGCTGAGGATATCCTCATCACCAACTCGATCTTCGCTGCCGCTTCGGGATCACTCCTGAACGGTCAGAACTACGCGCTGTGGGCAGATACAGACGGTGACTCTGTTGTTGACACGATCCTCGAGAAGGGTGTGTCCGCTCAGAACAGCCAGGTTTCCTTCGATGACCTCGCAGGAGGCGGATACGTCATCCCAGCCGAAGAGACTGTGTTGTTCGAAGTCCACTCCGACATTGCCGCAAACTTCCAGTCAGGCACGCCTGTCTTGAAGCTGCGCTTTGCAACGGGTTCAATGACGACCTACATCGAAGCTGAGCAGGTCGATGACGGTTCAAGCTTGTCGGGCATTTCCACAAACGGAACATGTTCCTCGACTTGTGAGATCGTCGTCACGACAACTCAGTCAAAACTTTGGAGCTTGGTGAGCCAGGGAGACCTCTTCGTCTCCAAGGACACTGAGTCCGTCCGCTCCCGCCAGCTGCTTGGTGGTACGCTTGGTGATTCTGTTCTGCGCCTAAACTTCCGCGCACAGAACGAAGACATCGACGTTACCGACCTGCAGATCGTAGGGTCTGGTTCTAACGCTTCGTCCATTGATCGCCTCGAACTGTACAAGTCCGGTGAGACCACCGCATTTGCTACGGCTACCGTTGGTGGTTGTGGATCCGATGACGTTTTGACCACCAACCCAAGCGGCGGTGGCGCTGTTCAGACCTTCTGTGCCAACATGGAAAGCCGCCAATTGGTGGTTCCACGCGGCCAGGACCTGGATGTGGTTGTCCGCCCACGCATGAAGTCCGATGAGGACGGTGCGATCTCGGGTCAGGACATCCAGATGTGGATTCCTAAGTACGCTTTCTCGGACAACGCTACCGGTTCCGGTGCAGTTCGCGGACGCGGTTCACAATCCAGCAACAACCTGAGTGCTAACGGCGGAAACGATACAGCAGACGGTGAAATCTTCATCGGTCTGACGGCTCCTGCCGCAGCAAACTTGAACATCGTTGGAAGCGCTAACGAAGTTGTACTTGCTAAGATCACGTCGATTACGAACGCAGGTGCTGCTACGGGCACTATCCCATCGGGTACAAACCCAATCGGACAGTTCCGCTTCACAGCTGCAACGAACACGAACTCGAAGAACGGTGTCAACAAGGCAACGCTCTCCGGTGTTATCTTCACAGTGTCGGCTACGAACGTCGACCTTGAAGGTGGTTCGTTCAAGCTCTACAACACGAATGATCAGTCCAACAAGGCGACCTGTTCGATCTTGGGAAGTCAAAGCAACTCCGGCTCCCTTGCCGTTCAGTGTGCTAATCTCCCGACTAACCCGTCGTCCACAAACCCTGTAAACACCGCCATCGACTCCGGTGTATCTGTAACCTTCGTCCTCGAGGCGAACGTTACAAACCCGAACATTACGGGTAACTCGACGCTCTTGGTGTCCATCACGGACTTCTCGAGCATCGCTAACATGACATTCGCTACATCCGCTAGCCACCTTAACTGGTTGGATAAGGACACATCGTCCACATCCTTCCTGTGGGTTGAGTATCCGGATACCGTTGTCAACTCCACAAGCTTGACGCGCTAATCCGCTGAAAAGCATTTGGATTGCTACGCTTAGCAAGAAAAGGCCTCCCGGCAACGGGGGGCCTTTTTGTTTGTGTGTAAGATCGTTGTCCTAAGCAACCTTCCTTTCCTGAATAACCTCCCCCTATCCCCCAACCCCCTTTCCCCCGAGGGGAGCAAGGGGGCTTAAAAGGAAAAAATTATTTAGTAAACGTACTGGCGTTCCCCTCTCCCTTCGGGGGAGGGGCTAGGGGAGGGGGAGGTTGTTCAGGAAATGGGAAATACAACCATTGAAGGCCTGCAACCGACATAAGCCACATCATCCAACCCACTTCCGCTTCATCCCCAATACCCACTTCACCATCGGCCGTAGGGTGATCTCCTGTTCCGGGGGATAGGAAATCACTGTGCCGCCGAATTTGGCTTTAAAGCTCGAGATACCTGCCCAGGGGTGAGTGACATCACTTCCAATTGGGGCGATTCCAAGTAGATCATACCGTGTACATCCTGCTTTCTTACAGAGTTGTATAGCTTCCCATTGCAGTAAGTACGGGGCCATCAGTGCACGATGCTCGTAATCAGATGCGCCGTAGTAGTAGATGGCGGTTTTATTCCAGGTGATACCGATGAGACCGGCGATGGGGGAGGATGCAGAGGACTCAGAAGACTTAGAAGACTCAGAGGACTCAGAAGACTCAGAAGAACGGTTATTTGCGAGGAGTAAGAAGCTGCCTTTGAGATTCTCTAAAAACGCTTTCAGTTGATTCTTACTAGGGATGCCAAAGCCATCTCGTGAACCTGTTTTTTTGGCTAACTCATAATACGCATCGATATCCTTTGATTGCTCTACGCTCACGCCATTTTTCCGCGCAACGCCCATGTTATACCGGCCCTTCTGATGCATCTGGGCAAGGAGCAATTCATCGCTTAGAGTGAGGTCGAGAATGCGGGTGGCGGAGGGTTGTTGGTGACGATCTGAAGAAGGCAGAAGACAGAAAGCAGAGGGCAGTTTTTCCAAAGGAGAAATAAAACAGCTAAGACATGTCTCTTTTTTTGCATCTTGCACAATCTTTTCTAGTAACATACTGACTTCTGACTTCTGACATCTGACATCCGAAAGTGGTCCACGTGGGATATCCCAGGTACTCAGTCCTCCTACCGTTTGATCAATCACGACCATCGCCGTCGCACTGAAAGCTAGAAGCTGAAAGCTAGAAGCTGCATAAATCCGTACCTCCCGCCCCATGCTCTCCTGGTACTGCTTCCACTCAAGCGATTGCCACAAGTTTCCCTGTGGGTGGGATTTGACCCACGCGTCATATGCGTTGAGTTCATCCTCTGATGTAAGGCGTCGGACATTCATGCAGAGATGGGAATACGAGAATAATAGAATAATAGAATAATAGAATAATAGAGTAATAGAGTAATAGAGTAATAGGACGGGGAAAACTGCGTCATATAGTGTGGCATCCCCTATTATTCTATTATTCTAGTATTCTATTACTCCCTTCCCTTCTCCCATGCCTCACACCCTCCCCAGCCTTCCCTACGCCTACGACGCTCTCGAGCCACATATCGATGCCAAGACGATGGAAATTCACCATACCAAACATCATCAGACGTACATCGATAAGCTCAATGCCGCACTCGAGAAATATCCTGATTTACAGGAAAAGAGCGTGGAGGAGTTGGTTGCCGACCTTGAACTGATCCCCGAAGATATTCGCACCGCAGTCCATAACCACGGTGGGGGACACCTCAACCACAGTATTTTTTGGGAGATTCTTAGTGCAAATGGCGGCGGAGCTCCGGCAGGGGATTTAGCAGCAGCGATCGAAAGTTCGTTTGGTTCCTTCGATGCATTCAAGAAAGCATTCGGTGACGCCGCAGCTGCACGCTTTGGCTCCGGTTGGGCATGGCTTGTCAAAGATGGAGATATTCTCTCGGTTGTGTCGACTGCGAACCAAGATAACCCTGTGACGGATGGCAAGACGCCGATTCTTGGCTTGGATGTATGGGAGCATGCGTATTACTTGCACTACCAAAATAAGCGGCCGGATTACATCACGGCGTTCTGGCAGCTTGTACATTGGCCAGAGGTTGCACGTCGCTACGAAGCTGCAATGTAACCACTATATGTAATACCAAGTTGCAATAAAAACGATACGAATATCGGCGTAGCATTTGGCTTGTCATAAGGAAAATACACACAATATTTTGGTAGATTCGAATCAAATCCAATGCGAAGCCGTATAAGCTGCCACCCTGAGCGATCCCGAGCTTGTCGAGGGGGAGTCGAAGGGTGGAACGTGGTTAATTGGCCGGAAGTTCAGAAGCGCATTTAAAATGTGATGTGATGTGAGCATCACAGATGATGTAGCCGGCATCTTTGTTTTGCATTAAATGTAAATTATTAGCTTTGAGGATGCTTCTTACTGTACATAGGCTACTAAGAACTGTCCTCCATTCATACCCTGCAAGATTCGCTAATTCGATTTCTGATATTGGTTTATTTTCATTGATAAGTACGACGAGAAGCGCTATTGCCCTGCGATTAAGTGTTAAGGGCTTACCCCTACGTTGAGCGATGTATTCTTTTTGGCACATCTCAACGAGCTCTGCCACTTTAGGAAGAGTGGTTGGTTCGATACCATAGGAACCATACCCTTTGCTTCCAGCATAGAGTGTCGTCACTTCTCTCAAATATGTATTTGCGGGGTCCTGCATTGCTGAGTCTTGCTGAGGGAAACAGGCACTTTGCAATAAATTTTGTAGGATAGCTTTCACTTCAGTCGTTTTGCGCTTAACTTCCTTTAATGCGTCGGGTTCACTTTGGAGGTCCCATTCAATATCCTCTACTTTTTGGTAAAGATCCCGAATTACTTCCTCGAATTTCATATATTCTATAATATACTATAATTAAATTAATGCAAATACGAATTTCTCAGGTTGTCATCCTATCGAAGGATGGAGTGAGGTGGCGCGGAGATTTGTAGAGGCGTGATGCACACGTAAAAAATCCCAGAGGCGGAGGCCGCCTCGGGGATCGGATTTTTCTGTCCGGCACTGCTCTTTTTTACGAGAGCAGCACCTGCACCAGCATCTCGACCGGGTCATTCTCGTCATCGAACGAGTAAACACCCACGATCGAATTTGGATGCTCCGCATAATGCGTGGCCAGCCATCGCCTGTAGACGGCCGTTGCCCTCGCATTATCGAGCGAGATCAGCGTTTCGTCTTTGGTGTCGATGACGCCGACGACGAAGATCCGGTTTTTGAGGTGCACTCGCACCTCGACCCTGTAACGAGCGGGCTTCTGAGATGTCTTCTTTGTCGGTGCCTTTTTCATGGCTGGGCCTTTCTGTGGCAATAATTGCCTGCGAGGGAATGATCGGACAGTAAGTAAAATTATACTATAATAGTAAATTTAAGCAATATGATTATTGACTTTTATTCCAATTTATTGACCCGGTGCCAAAAAACCGTAGAATTCCTGCGATTTGCAGCTGGTTTCGACTGTGTTTTGAGCGCTGCCCGTCCGACTTCGTCCGTCTGAACGCATGTTCAGTCGTGACTACGCCGCGACGCGGCAGGGCTGTTTCTCTGTTTTACGCCTTTCCTCCCCAGTTTGTATGGCTAAAAAGCCCGTAAAAAAGACCGCGAAGCCAACCCCTAAGAAGGCGACTCCTAAAAAAGCGGCAAAGCCAGCCCCTAAGAAGGCAGTTCCAAAAAAAGTTGAAAAGAAGGTGGTAGCCAAGGCTGCTCCGGCCTTCGCCAAGGCTACGGCCGGCAAGCCTGCTAAAACAGCTCCTGTTGCCGCTCCAGCCTCCGCTAAAGCGGTGTCCGGCGGGCCTAAACAGACAGCGGTTGCTGCAAAGAAAGCCCCGGCTAAGACCGTCGCGAAAGCATCTCCTAACCGTAAGGTGATTCAATCTCCTTCCGGCAGGGCTTACATGCTGGATGTCCACAGCAGCATTTTACCCCAAATTCACCCACATATTTCGCCTCCAGCCGGGCGCATTCCTGCGTCTATCAAAGATCTTCCAGCCGACGTGGCCGCAAAGAAGGTAGTGGGAGAGCGCGTTTTTTTGGTCGATGACCAAGGCGTGCCGCACATTCAATCACTTATCGAAATGCAATTGCAGAGCTTCCGTTGGTTTTTGACCGATGGTATCCGCGAACTGCTCGAAGAGCTCACTCCTATCACCGACTTCTCGGGGAAGAAGATGGAACTGCGCATCCTGGGACATACATTCGACCCTGCCAAGTACGACCCCGAGACCTGTAAGCGCCGCAATCTTACGTACGAAGCTGCGATGAAGGGTCATGTTCAGCTCATCAACAAAGAGACCGGAGAAATCAAAGAGCAGGATGTGTTCCTGGGAAGCATTCCACTTATGACCGACAGCGGTACATTCGTGGTCGGTGGTATCGAGCGTGTGGTGGTGCACCAGCTGGTGCGAAGCCCGGGAGTATTCTTCAGTACCATGCCGGAGTTCCCCAAGTACCACGCTGCCAAAATCATCCCCAAGCGCGGTGTGTGGTTAGAAGTCGAAACGGATCGCCGCGGTATCATCACCTGCAAAATCGACCGTAAGCGTAAAATCCCTGTCACGCAGCTCCTGCGTATCTTCGGATTTGTCACAGACGGACAGATTCTGGACCTCTTTAAAGGCGTATCCGGAGGTGACACCGACTTTATCCTCAAGACCTTAGAGAAAGACACTGCGCCAAACGTGGAAGACGCTTACCAGAGCATCTACCGCCGTATTCGCCCCGGTGACTACGCAACGCCGGAGAACGCCAAGAGCTTGATCGATAGCTTGTTCTTCGACTTCAAGAAATATGACATGGGCGCGATCGCTCGTTATAAGCTCAACCGCCGCTTTAACGTCGATGTCCCGAGCGACGAAGCACACAGGGTCTTCCAGATCACGGACTTCGTCGAAATCGTGAAAGAAATGATCCGCCTGAACCAGGGGATAGGGCTACCCGATGACATCGACCACCTCAGCAACCGCCGTGTTCGAAGCGTCGGAGAACTCGTGCAGAACAAGTACCGCGTGGGGCTTGTCCGCACCGAGCGCATTGTGAAAGACCGCATGACGGTGATGGACCTCGAAACCGTCACACCTACCCAGCTGATCAACTGTCGTCCCGTGACGGCTGCTATGCGCGAATTCTTCGCGTCATCCCAGCTCTCGCAGTTCATGGACCAGACAAACCCACTCAGTGAACTTGCACACAAGCGTCGTCTCTCTGCCATGGGCCCCGGTGGACTCTCGCGCGAGCGCGCATCGTTCGACGTTCGCGACGTGCACACCAGCCACTACGGCCGCATCTGTCCGATTGCGACCCCGGAAGGTCCGAACATCGGACTTGTCGTGCACTTGGCTGCATTCAGCCGCGTAAACACCTACGGATTTTTGGAGACGCCGTACAAAGAAGTAAAAAAGACGATGCCACTCGATGCCGATGCACTCGTCGGCCGCATTTTGGATGAGACGGTGAAGGATGGCCGCAAGATTATTTTGAAAGACGGGGAAATCATCCGCACCAAAGAGATCGCCAAGCAGATCGTTTCTCAACTCAAGAAAGACGGTATCGATGCGGTTCCTGTCCGTCCCTATGTCACGAACAAAGTCTCGTTCATGGACGCCGAAGCGGAGCGCCACATGATCATCGCTCAGGCGCAGACCAGCGAGCAGTTGTCGGAATTCGGTGAATTCTTGGACACGCGCATTTCTTCCCGCAAAGCATCCGAGCCGACGCTCGCACACGTTCGCGATGTCACACACATCGACGTGTCCCCCAAACAGATTCTTTCCATCTCCACCTCGCTCATTCCGTTTCTGGA
Organism: Candidatus Peregrinibacteria bacterium; assembly: GCA_043755535.1. Classification (GTDB taxonomy): domain Bacteria; phylum Patescibacteriota; class Gracilibacteria; order Peribacterales; family Peribacteraceae; genus JAKQEM01. The sequence goes on from JAYUSS010000046.1 coordinate 23,212, forward strand.
ACACGACGACAACACCAGGGCCTCCATGGGAACGAACATGCAACGCCAGGCTGTGCCTCTTGTAAAACCACACGCTCCGCTCGTCGGAACGGGTATCGAGGCTCTTGCCGCACGTGCATCCGGTCATGCGATCATTGCCGAAGATGATGGAGAAGTGACGTACGTTGATGCTAACGAAGTGGTTGTCATCTACAAAAACGGACGGAAGGCGACGTACCCGCTCCAGACATTCCTGCGATCTAACCAAGGAACATGTTTCCACATGCGAAGCGTGGTCGCGCATGGTGAAAAGGTGCACAAGGGACAGACCATCGCCGATGGTTCCGCTGTGGAAGGAGGAGAACTCGCACTCGGACAAAACCTGTTTGTCGCCTATATGTCCTGGCACGGGTACAACTTCGAAGATGCCATCATCATTTCCGATAACGTTGTGGAGGAGGGCTACTTCGATTCCATTCACATTGAGAGTTACATCACAGACGTGCGCGAAACCAAGCTTGGCCCCGAGACGGTCACGCGCGATATCCCGAACGTGGGTGAAGCCAAACTGAAAGACCTCGATGCCGACGGTATCGTCCGTATCGGTGCAACCGTGCACGAAGGCGATATCCTCGTCGGTAAGATTACACCGAAGGGTGAGACCGAACTGACGCCTGAAGAACGGCTTCTGCAAGCGATTTTCGGAGACAAAGCCAAAGACGTGAAAGATAGCTCGCTTCGCCTCCCCGGTGGAGCCGGTGGAAAGGTCGTCGGTGTACACATTTTCGACCGCGCGGCAGGGGACGAACTCTCGACCGGTGTCATGAAGCAGATCGAAGTCTTCGTGGCCCAGACGCGCAAAATGCAGGTGGGAGACAAGATGGCCGGACGCCACGGAAACAAAGGTGTGGTCGCCCGCATTGTGCCTAAAGAAGACATGCCGTTCATGGCGGACGGAACCCCTGTCGATATTATTTTGAACCCGCTCGGCGTGACATCCCGCATGAACATCGGTCAGATCCTAGAAACCCACCTCGGTTGGGCATGTCACTTGCTCGGTATCAAGATCGCAACACCTGCACTCGATGGTATCTCCCCGGATCAGATCACCGGATTCCTGAAGGCCGCAGGCCTGCCGGAGGATGGAAAAGTGCAACTCTTCGACGGACGCAGTGGCGAGAAATTCGCGCACAAGACCACGGTCGGAATGGTGTACATGTTGAAACTGCTCCACTTGGTCGAAGACAAAATTCACGCCCGATCTGTCGGGCCCTACTCCCTTGTGACGCAGCAGCCTCTGGGAGGAAAAGCGCAGCACGGTGGTCAGCGCTTCGGAGAAATGGAAGTGTGGGCGCTCGAAGCCTACGGCGCCGCCTACACGCTCCAAGAAATGCTCACCATCAAGTCCGATGACGTTGTTGGACGTAGCAAGGCCTACGAAGCAATCGTGAAGGGGGAGACGATCCAGCGCCCAAGCATCCCGGAATCCTTCAACGTTCTTGTAAAAGAATTGCAGGCACTCGGACTCAAAGTGGATCTCCTCAAGTTCAAAGACGAAGTGCCGCCCGAGGAGCGCATCACGATCGAAGCGAGCGAGGTCGAAACCGTCGAGTTCCAATCGAGAGCCGATATGCAGGAAGAAGGGGAGGAGACACTACCCCTCGCCGATCGCATCAGTGAGCTGAACGTCGTCGGTGTCGAAAGCGAGAAAGATATTGTCGCAGGTATAGAAGGAGGAGAATCGGACGCCAGCGGTATTACCCAGAAAGATGAGATGAAAGAAGCTGTCGAGGACTTAGAAGAGGCCGTGACGGAAACAGAGGAGCCGGTGGCGGAGGCGGAGGAGGCGTAATAATTTCCTAGCAGCACCCGGAGTTTACCCTGAGTCGAGTCGAAGGGTGGGTGCGGTCAGAAAGGCACAAAGAAAGGGCCCTGTACCAGAGTCGGTACGGGGCTTTTTTTGGTCAAAAGTGGTATTTCTCCTGCCTTTAAGGAGTCTGTGTTGACAAAAAATGTGTTGACAAAAAATAACAATTACTATATTATAGCAATAATATGCATCCAGATTCTATCAACCGTGGCGATGATTCTCTCACTGCGTTTCCTTATATTGAAATTACTCCTGAGGCAGCGGATTCGCTTAAAATTTTAGGGGGGAGGATGAAAGAAATGTTCAAGCAACATGGTTTTGTTGTCGTGCGCAATGTGCGGATGTTTGGAAAGAATGAAGAAACGCATGAAGCTTGGCTTCAGAAAATTGGGGAAGAGGATGAGAGGATAGGATACTGTGCCGGGACAATTGCATCGATTATTCACTCAGAAGATTTGAAAAAGGGAGGTATCACTGAGAGTAGTCTAAGTACTGCTTTGCAAAGATTCCCATCATCGACTCCTATTACGCCTATAAGAGTTTCACCGAAGCAAGGAGAGAAATTCTGGACCGTTGGGCTCAATGGTACCAATGCGGTGCTCCATCAGCTTGCCGATGAATGTCAGATTCCATTTGATAAGGTGATTGTGTTGAATGAAACCTACGAAGTGAAGATCGCTCAGGAGGGTCTTGTTTTAATTCATGACACGCTCGCTCAGGGCGAATTGCCTACCACTATACGGGCGACGCCTGGGAATGTGCTGAGAGATCCTGAGAACCGATCAACAGGGATTTCTCTAGAAGTACTGGAGCGAAAAAAAGAGACGCTCATCGAGCGTATCGTGGAAGCAATCAAGGCGATATCCGACGGGAAAACTGTTGGATTTGATCGCCAACTTGCAGAAGTAGTTATTACCCTTGATAGAAATACGCTGAGCTTCCATCGCCTCTCTGATCTTTTGGAGCAAGGAGGATTTCATCCTGCTTCCAACCTATTCCTGGGGATGGAAGATACGCGTTCAAGAGCGAGCGAACTTTTGACGATTTTTAAAAAGGACGGAGAAAAAGCACTGCGCTCAGCGCTTGAGTCCGGGTTTGATCCACTTCATATGGTGGAGTACGCCGATTCGCGTCTCGAAGAAGCTAGGGCAGAAGGACAAGTGGGCCCGGTAATCGATCGAGAGCGACTGAAGATCGGGAACGAACTTCGTGCGCTGATTCGACAGTTGAATGGAGGGAAGCACTCCGTACAGAAGGAGCCCATAGTCCCAGAGGCGGAGTATGATTTTCATCTCTAAAACATTCGTTTTTGTACATCAGCGCTTCGCAGACAGGATGATGCTCATTATATGAATGAGTAGCGTCCTGTCTGTCCAAACTCTTTTTACAAGAAAGCTAAGAACGATGAAGACAATCGAGTGGCCCTGCAAAGCCGCAACAAGCTTGTCCTTTTTCGATGCAGGTATGGGAAGACGTTGGTTCAGCCTGGAGACATTCGGGCAGTCTATGAGTTTGGGGTGGCTCTTGCCACCAATTGGGACACGGAGAAATTTCAACACATGAGTAGAGGTGGATGGAATCCGATCTTCCACTTTGCCCTCATGACGGGGATGATCCGAGGAGGATTTGTCCCAGAGAATCCTTCCGTTCAATGTCTGGTCAAGGGGACCGACATGGACCCAACCAGAACGATCGAGGATCTGGAGCAAGAACTGCTCCAGCGGATGAAAAAGTTTAGATGAAGGACGGACAGGGCAGACAGGATGCGGCCGACTCGTAGTCGGCCGCTTTATTATGTGAAAGTACTATTTAACCTTGAATTTGTGCGTTTTAGTTGACAAAATAGTAAATTCGTATAATATTACCAATACACTAGGCGTCCCTTCACATCATTACGTGCCAGTATAGTGCAAAGTGCAGTTTTACTCCATTTTGCGGTGTATTGGGTGTGAAAAACTCAAACACGGGGAGAGGGATGTTCCCCTTTCTCTATCAATAGCCTCGAAATAGGGAGAACGGTAATGCGAAGAAATTATGAAGTTGTTACGAATGGGACGACTGGTCTGGCGTATACAATGGGGGGACATAGTCTGTTATGGTCCCCGGAGACCAGAAGGGAAATGCATCGAGAGAACATCACGAGCGCGTCGCTTGGCTTTATGCATCCACAAATGGACGATGAGCTGCACACAGTGCTGGTGCTGCGTGGGTTTAACCGATCCGTTGAGGACATTCGTCCACACGTTGGAAGCATCAGAAACATTCTCAATGCAGTGATGCCATCGGGAATTTTGTGGATGGTGAATCTCACCAGAGAGACTGAGCCGGGGACGACCGAAGCCGCATTGCGCACTTTGTTTGGCAATAAGAATGGGTTGTACGTTGGCGGGTACCGAATGCACGTCGCCAATTACAGGTACGAAGGCCCGCCAACCAAGTTTCCAAATTGGCCGTCTGAGTGCAACGCCGCTGTGGCGTTTGCAAAGACGTCCTGGCCCGCCTGCGGTAATGTCAATCGCATTGTCTTTTGTTCCGTCGAGACACAAATCGAAAGCGGAACGATTGCAAACAAGGGGCTGACCATTACGGCGCGAAGAACCCCTGGGTGGTTGTTCGATGTTGGCCGTGGTGATTGGATCGAGGGAGCGACCAGTGCATGGTGCGATCTGATCGAAAATCCCGCTCTTGCCGAGCGCATTCTCGAAGCGTGGGGGAAACATTTTTGTCTCCTTAACCGCAACACTCTCGGCATTGTGGAAATGGAGGAGTGGGTCGGACACCGTGGGTTTGATTGTCTCGGTGAACAAGACCTCCATGGTATGGAAGATGTGTTCGCGCGTTTCTACCGTGATGTTCGGCTGGAATACTTTCAGCCGGGTCGCGTGCGTCAAATGTACGAGGATGCCTTAGCGCACGGCGCTTTGATCTATCGCGACAGTCGTCATGCCAGCATGCTCGAAGGAGCCAGTCAGGCTGGGGAGATCAGGAAGCTCGTGAACGAGAACGCAGCGGTTTGTCGTGGTATTCCCCAGTTGAATGAAGAGGCTGCAAAATGGAAGCTCACAGCTTTTCCGGGCGACTATTTCCAGGTTCCACCGGAGAGACGCACGATGAACTTTGAGAGTTTTTGTTAATCACACCTCGCACCACACGACACCCCGGGTCCGCCCGGGGTGTTTTTTTGCGTACCAAAAAGTCTCTGTCAATAGCAGCGCGCTAGCGCGCTAAAGCAGTTTTTTTGTTCGAAGCGGGGAACAATGGGGTCATCTACTTTTTCCTCCATTCACTATGAAATCCGTGAACAGAGTCAGTCTTCTCGGGAACGTGACAAATGACCCCGAGCTGAAGGCCGTCAGTAACGGCCAGTCCGTCGCAACATTCGGGCTTGCGACCAACAGAGTCTGGCGTGACCAGACTGGCGAAAAGCAAAGCCTCGCCGAGTTCCATAACCTCGTCGTGTGGGGCAGCCTCGCAGAATTTTGTAACCAGTACGTGAAAAAAGGGAAGCCGCTCTTTGTGGAGGGTTACCTTAAAACGCGTAGCTGGAAAAACGCGGACGATATAAAAATGCACCGCACCGAAATCGTGCTTGATAACGTGGTGCTGCTTGGTGCTCGCGACGCAGCCGACGCGAACGCAGAGCACGACGATGCGAAGGTAGAAGAAGTCCCCGTGATGGAAGGGGAGTTGGTCGCCGCGTAATCCGGCTACGCGCACGCTACGCCGAGATTCATACACGCACAAAAAAATGCCGCCAGGTCCCACGTGGGACCTGGCGGTGAAGGTGATTCGATGGAGCCTCCTTTCCGGTGCTCCTTTTTTATTCCTGTGTATGCAGCAGTGCCTTACGCCGCAGCGGGGATACCCAATCGCGGGTTCACGACACTCAGAATGTCGGTGGGACTGCAGACGTCGGCGAATTCGTCGTCGGTGATCTTTTCCCAGCGCGCATCCGTTGTGGGCTTGATGAGAAAGACGAAGGCCGCAGGTCGGTCGGCACGCATTGCTCGGCAGATTTCGCTAACCAACTGACGGCCAAGGGAGTGGTGCAACACCACGACATCTGCGAAGTGATTCGCCATCGCTTGGCGGATATCGCCGACGGACGGCGTGCTACTGATGACATGCGTGTCCCAGCCCGTGGAGTTCATCTTCGCACTCAGGCTTTCGACGAGTGCGCAGGAACTGTTCGAGACGATGAGTGCAGTCGGGTTCGGGCTCGGCTGCAGATGCAGCTTGAACTGTCTCAACTTCGCGGCGCCAGCTTCGATATTCTTCCGGATAACTCGCTTGAAGGTGCTTCCCGGGATGCTGCTTGGCCGGGGATCCAACTGGGCCAGGAGTACTGCCTGGTCTGCGTGGAGCTGGGCGATTTCTGCAGTGGTGAACACGAAACCGCAGGTTCGAATCGGCGTCGTTTCGGCGGCTGGGGCGGCTGTGGCTTTTGGGGGTGAGACTGTCGACATGTTCGTGGACTCCTTGTTCTCAATGCGCATAATCAGCTCAACTGCCTGGACACTCCAGACACGTTTTTGGCGGTGCTGCAAAGGAACGGGGGGACGATATTGATGCAGAAGGCTGCTGTCAATCTGTATTTTGACATTTCATAAAATTAGTTCAGAATATCTTCATGGCACACACAACTTTTCACCTTTCCGACGCACACCTGGTTCACCAGTGGGATACGCCCGCCGATGAATTGCGAAAGGGGAAAGCAATTGAATGTATTGCAGAGCTTGTTACCCAAACGGAAGGCGCGGTGTCTATGATTTGGAACGGTGACATATTCCACCGCCCCGATGATCCTGCGCGAGAAGGGTTCAGACCCGATGCAGCCGAGCGTGCGATCGCGCCTCTGATTGATGCTCTCGTCGCAAAGAATGCAACGCTTGCATACCTGCCCGGCAATTGCGACCCTTGGGCAGGGGTACATGCATTCCATGAGCAGATGCGGGCGATCTTTGATCCCAAGGAGCGCTTGAAACGATTTGCATTCGTGGATGGTGCGCTTGAAATAGAAAACACGCTCGTGACGCACGGACATGCGTTTGAGCCGTCTATTTCCATGATGTTGCGTGAAACGCTCCCGTGGCCAAAACCGAAAGTTGCGCAGCGGAGAATGGGTCTCAAGCTTGTAGATCTGTTGGACGATCCTGTTGCAACGCTTGCAGATCGTAACGCCCACGAATGGACGGGGTCGCATCGAAAAGCCTATTTGATAAATAAAACAGTGGATTCGCTGATGTATATTCTGCTCGCTCGATTGAGGAAGCATCTGGATTCCTTTAAGCAATCCGCCATGAACCGTTGCTATACCAAGGCTGCTTGCTACGGTGCGGCGGAGCTCCTCTATAAGCCGGACCTTATTGTCATGGGCCATACTCATAATTGCATCCTGCTTGCTCGTAGCGAATTGCAAGCGCTTCTGGGGAAAGACATTCCTTTACCGAAAGTCTTCCTTAATACGGGGACCGTAACAGGGGACAGGGGAAAACCTGCTACTTTCGGGATTCAGACCAAAAAAAGCGTTCAATTGATGGAAATAGGGAGTCCATCAAGTAAGCCTGCGCACGTTCTGCGAGAAGTATCGCTCACAGATGAGTAAATCCCGTGTTTTTTCCGCTTGACCCCACTGTTTTGAACGGTAGAATCCTCCAGCTCTATGTATTCGTGCGCTTACCCGTAGCATCAGAATTTGGACTAAAGATTTCTGATTCTGCGGGTGTGCGTTAGCCACCCGCTTTTTGTTTCTCTTAGCGGAGAAACAGCCCAAGGCGACCGATTTCCTCGCGAGCGAGGAAGGAGGGAACTCGTGGGTCTGGGCGGGGGATTTCCCACCCCGGTCATTGATAACATCGGCCGACACGCCCCGTCGCTCTCGAGCGACGAGGCACGTGATGGACACTTCTCTGTCCATCATGAAATAACCAAGAATTTAAATTCAAGAAGATGACTAAATTAAAAACACTGTCTCGTGGAGCTTTCGCGGGCATGCATAGCCCGCCCTAGTGACACGGGAACAGTACATGAAGAATGTTACTCAACGCATTACACGGATGCCTCGACTCTGCATTCCGATGAAGGACGTAGTCAGCTGCGATAAGCTTCGGTGAGCCGCTAGACAGGCGCTACCAGCCGGAGATTTCCGAATGGGGAAACCCACCAGAAGTTATGTTCTGGGACCCCGCTTCTTCTAAGTATGTTTATGAAGAACAATGGGAAGAACCAAGGACGCAAAAAACAAGTGTCCAAAGAATGTCCAAGTATCAATATCCAAACGTATTGGAAATTGGTTTTTGAGATTTCTTTGGATCTTGGAGTTTGTCTCTTGGAACTTCCGCTTCTTCAAAGCAGACTTTGAAGAAGCGGGGAGGTGTGACTTTGCGAACTGAAACATCTCAGTACCAAAGGAAAAGAAATCAAATTAGAGATTCCCCTAGTAGTGGCGAGCGAACGGGGAACAGCCCAAACCGATAGTTTACTATCGGGGTTGTAGGACCTGCACACGTGATTCTAAGATCTTAGTCAAACGACCTGGAACGGTCGGCCATAGAGGGTGATAGCCCCGTAGGCGAAAAGGTCAAAGACACAGCGGGATTCCTGAGTAAGGTCGGACACGTGCAATCCGGCCCGAATCCGGGTGGACCACCATCCAAGGCTAAACAGATGCAGAGATCAATAGCGGATAGTACCGTGAGGGAAAGGTGAAAAGCACCCCGTTGAGGGGGATGAAATAGTACCTGAAATGTAATGCGTACAAATAAGTCAGAGCGGTCGCAAGACCGTCATGGCGTGCCTTTTGCATAATGAGCCAACGAGTTACTTGTCAGTGGTATGGCTAAGGCAGTAATAGCCGCAGCCGGAGCGAAAGCGAGTCCGAATAGGGCGTCTAAATCGCTGGCAGTAGACCCGAAACCCAATGAGCTATCCATGAGCAGGGTGAAGGTGACCGAAAGGTCACTGGAGGCCCGAACCAGTTGGTGTCGCAAGACCTTTGGATGACTTGTGGATAGGAGTGAAAAGCTAACCGAATTGGGAGATAGCTGGTTCTCTTCGATATGCCTTTAGGGGCAGCCTCGACCTACACAACAGGGGGTAGAGCTACTGTTTGGATGCGGGGGTCATCTCGACCTACCAAATCCAGCCAAACTCCGAATACCTGTCTTAGGGGTCGGGAGTGAGACGGTGACAGCGAACTGCCATCGTCGTGAGGGGTAAAAGCCCAGACCGTTTGCTAAGGTCCCCAAGCTATAGTTCAGTGGTAAAGGAAGTGTCAGTGCTTCGACAACCAGGAGGTTGGCTTAGAAGCAGCCATCCTTTAAAGAAAGCGTAACAGCTCACTGGTCGATGCACCGATGCGCCGAAAATGTAACGGGGCAAAACTATACACCGAAGCAGCGGGTGCGTATCCGTTCCGGATATGCGCGGTAGAAGAGCGTTCCCATCAGCGCTGAAGCTAAAGACGTGAGTCATAGTGGAGCGGTGGGAAGCGAGAATGTTGGCATGAGTAACTACTAGGCAGGTGAAAATCCTGCCCTCCGAATTCCCAAGGTTTCCCACGTAACGGTCATCGGCGTGGGGTTAGTCGGTCCTAAGGCCAGGCCGAAAGGCGTAACCGATGGACAACAGGTTAATATTCCTGTACTTCATATGAATCGCCAAAGGGTGTTAGTTGATAATTTGACCGGCCTCTGTCTGTACCACATTGTATTTGTGATGAAGCAGATGAAGTATTAGGTATTGAGTATTGTGTATTAAGTATAAAAAGGAATTTTTCATACTTAATACGTAATACCTAATACTCAATACTGATCGAATATAGTGTGGTACAGATATGTCAGTTGAGTAGGATTCTTTCACTTTAGATGCGGCGTGACGGAGCGGGAAAATCAGAGCGTCTGTATTGACTGGACGTCGAAAGCACAAGGCGTTAATTCCGGGAGGCAAATCCCCCGGGAGAGTCGAGTGCATAGCAATCACCTGCCGCAAGGCGGATGAGTCTGTACCTTTCTGCTTCCAAGAAAACCGTCGCACTCGAGAGTCATATGAAACCGTACCGTAAACCAACACCGGTGGGATGGTCGAGTAGACCAAGGAGAACGGGTCATCTTGCGTTAAGGAACTCGGCAATGAAGCGTCCGTAACTTCGGGATAAGGACTCCCTGTACTTGTACAGGGCGCAGCGAAAGAGCCCAGGCGACTGTTTACCAAAAACACAGGTCTCTGCGAAGCCGTAAGGCTATGTATAGGGGCTGATGCCTGCCCAGTGTCAGTAGGTCACGGAAGAGGGTTCACGCCTTCAACCTAAGCCCTGATGAACGGCGGCCGTAACTATAACGGTCCTAAGGTAGCGAAATTCCTTGTCGGGTGGTCGATCTATAACTTGCCCGAATGATTCGAAAGGATCAGCACTGAGGAATTTTCGTAGGTAACAGTCTTATCTGAAATACGATAATGCTCCGAAAGTGGAGCGAGCTCAAAAGCACCGAGAACCATTAAATTTATTTAAAGATATTGCTTGAACGATCGTTACACGTCACACACTGTGATGGAGCGACCCACCCTGGTCGCATTCAGTGTAAAACGTCGCTATATGCTGGAACATCCCTGTATCTCCTATGCCGCAAGGTACGGAGTGGGGACAATCAGCAGGAAACAAAGCGAGAAGTCAGAAAGCAGAAATCAGAAGTCAGTTTTACTGCCTTCTGCCTACTGTCTACTGCCCTCTGGCAAAGGATCCTCAGAGACTACACGCGACGCGCCGAAGCAATAGAAGTAATAGATGAAATTGAGGAAATAGAGGATGTATCCTTTATTGCCTTGATTGCTTCTATTTCCCTTCGTTTCTTCGGATGATGATATAGTCCGATCCTCATGGCGACATGAGGTGTGCGCAATCCCGCACTCTAAAACAACTGTCATCCTTCATTAATAGGATGGGTACCGTGCGCTCTACATTGTAGAGTTGCTGATTAACCATCAGCAGGAAACCAAGAGTGGAAAAGCTAAGAAGCTAACCAGCTGACTAGCTAACAAGCTCATCATGAAGTTCCGACCCGCACGAATGGTATAACGATCTGGGCACTGTCTCGACGCAAGGCCCGGTGAAATTTCAATGACGGTGCAAATGCCGTCTTGATCACGGAAGGACGAAAAGACCCTATGAAGCTTTACTATACGCTGGCATTGTATTGTTCGTGTGCGTGCGCAGGATAGGTGGGACCCTTTGAAGCGGAGGCTTTGGCCTTCGTGGAGGGGCCGTTGAGATACCACCCTCGCGTTCGAACGATACTCACCCTGTCTCTGAAACGGAGCAGGGGACCGTGCTTGCTGGGTAGTTTAACTGGGGCGGTTGCCTCCTAAAATGTAACGGAGGCGTGCAATGGTCCACTAGTACCGGATGGAAATCGGTACGGTCGTATAATCGCATAAGTGGGCCTGACTGTGAGGCAGACATGCCGAGCAGGGACGAAAGTCGGTGATAGTGATCCGGCAACCGGGCGTTTTATTATGCCCTTACCACGTGGGTGGGTTGTCGCTCAACGGATAAAAGTTACTCTAGGGATAACAGGCTGATCAGATCCAAGCGCCCACAGCGACGATCTGGTTTGGCACCTCGATGTCGGCTCATCACATCCTGGGGGTGGAGAAGCTCCCAAGGGTCGGGCTGTTCGCCCGTTAAAGTGGTACGCGAGCTGGGTTCAGAACGTCGTGAGACAGTTTGGCCTCTATCCTCCGTGGTCCCATGGAAACGTGAAGGAAGCTGCTCCTAGTACGAGAGGACCGGAGCGGACGAACCTCTGGTGTACCTGTTGTCGCGTCAGCGGCATTGCAGGGTAGCTAAGTTCGGAAGGGATAACCGCTGAAGGCATCTAAGCGGGAAGCCCCCCCTAAGATTGCGTTTCCCCATAAGCCCGCAGGAAGACTACCTGCTAGATCGGTTACAGGTGTACGTACAGTAATGTACTCAGCCGAGTGATACGAACGGGCAATTGAACATTCTTCATTCGTTCTGTTTTATTCTGCGCTTGCGTAGGGTAAGACGGGGCGTAACTGTACTGTTCCTGTGACACATCGTTGTTTGCGACTACGTACCTGCTTAACGGCGGGCCACGTCGTTCGCGAACGACGTGGCGGGCTATTCATGCCCACGGATGTGTGTACAACTCTCTTCTTGAATCTTTTTTCATCCCACTCGTGTGGGGGGCGTGTCGGCCTTTTGTTTTGTTCTTTTTAAAGAGCTTAAAGTCCTGGTGTCTCGAGCGGTGGGGTCACACCTGATCCCATTCCGAACTCAGCAGTTAAGCCCACCAGCGCCGATGGTAGTCGCCCGTTTGGGCCGCGAGAGTAGGCCGATGCCAGGACTTTGAGCTTTTACATCCGGAATCTAGAAACCGCCTTAACGAGCGGTTTTTTTGTGTTCACCGATGAATTGACGAATACATATTCAGTTATACAATGTATGTATTCCCGGTATGGATCCGGGAGATCCCCAAAGGCATTCGGAAGGAGTTCGAGAAATGAGTGATCGTAGTCGAAAAAAGCCCGGAGACCAAGCAGGTCGTGCATCAGAAGTCGTCACATTGACGAACCGTGATGCACAGTGGCGCTCCTACACGCGACGGAGCCCGGGTCAGGCAGATCGCGACTACCACGGTGGAGAGCCGCGCGATCGGCGGGAGCCCGACAGTTGCAACGACATGGAGGAGTGAGCGAATGCCCCAAACAGCCTGTGATCTTCGGATCGCAGGCTTGTTTTATAAAAAGACAATCAAAGCTAAGCAGCTAACAAGCTAACCAGCTGACCAGCTCATCCGTCACTGCATCAACAAATCAATCTGCGCCTCCAAATCCGACCTGCCCGCCGTATCAATAGCAGTTTTGAGTGCTGCTACAACGGGGACTAGTAAATCGACGACTTTATTCAATTCCCCACAGGTGTCACTGTTGCTAAGGCATGTCGGTTTGATGATTTCATAGACAGCTTGTGCTTCGACAAAACCAGAAATCGCCACGTCGGGGATCATAATCATTTCCGCTTGCAGGAGCGAAAAAGCAGAGGGCAAAGCCATCAGGATCTTGTCCATTTTATCGGTGAGAGTTTGCGGTGGAGGGAGGGATGTGCGGCCCGAAGATTCAACCCATGCAATAACGGCCAGTCGTGTATCGACCAGGCGCTTTCCCACCTCGTCTGCGAGCATTTGCAGATCGTTAATCGAGTGGTCTTCCTCAGATACAGTGCGTTGAATGGCGCGCAGCCATTCCATGGTGCCACTCAGGTTCATGCGAAGGTCGGGGGACAGCGTCGGGTTTTCCAGAATGAGCGATAAGCGTCCGACTGCTTCAATGGTGAGAGAGAGCAGGTTCTGCACAAGGGCTGTTCTGCGTGTATCGGGGACGAATTGTTCTTCGATCTGCAGGCTGGTTTCACGCGAAATTTCCACCAATCCTTGCGGCAGGGGAGGCGGCTGACCCTGCGGAAAACGCGCTTGATCGACCGCGCAGAGGCTTCGGTCAGAAGTCCAAGATCCGTCTTCGGCAAAACACCCAAGGATCGGCCCTTGCGTTGTCGTGGTCCCTATCGGTGCTCCCGGATTCATGATTGGCGTTTCAGTCTCCTGATGGTTTCCGCTTGTTTCGCCGGAGGCGGAAAGGTCGGTTTGTGGTGGGCCTGCAAAAGGATTCACCTTGGCTTTGCCGATGTTGTCGCCTTTATCAACGTGAATAGTCATGCGCGTACAGGCGCCGGTGGCACAACGTGCATCGCTGCAGGGGATTTGTTCAATGCTGACGGGGCTTAAACAGGACGGGTCATTGGGAGGACACGCGGAGCGTTCGATCACGCACGTTGGCGATGGATTTCCCATATTTCCTTTCTCCCGCTCGTTCTCTTTTTCTATTTCTAGGCCCGGGGCTTGATTTCCTCCGGCAGGAACAATATTTGCAGCCAGTAAAACAGATATTCCGGCAAGACTGACTGCCCCGACACATAAAAGGGCAATCGGCAGGAATGCCGCGCTACTAAACCGAATAGACTGTAGATACCCCTTCATGGGGTCCAATGATACCGCGGTCGATGCGATTCCCTGCTTCAAAATACCCTCAATGTATGGTACAATGAGCGGATTATGGCAATTTCCTCAGAGTCGGCGCAGAACAATCCGAAGATTTTCCGTATCTGGGCGATGCTTAGGTGGAGTTTGCCGTTTTTTGCCGCTTTTTTGCCGATTGTGCTGCTTAGTCTGTTTTCGTACCAAGTTGCATCGCAGTCCGTACGCAATCAGGTGGAGCGTGAAAATATCGCTGCAGCGCAGAATGCAGGCCAGATGCTGACACAGGATTTTCTGCGTATGGCCGAACTTGCCCATGCCATTGCATCGGTTAGCGGGACGCTTGATGCGATCGAAAAACGCGATGACTTGGCAATTCGTGAGCGCCTGCGTGCGATCGTCCTTGCATACCCGCAGATTGATCGTGTATTTCTCACAGACCCAGCAGGCGTGCTCTGGACCGACTATCCCCAGGCACCCGGCGTATTTGCGCAGAGCCAGGCGGATAGCGACTGGTACGACAAAATCTCACAGGAGTGGAAAACGGTTATTTCCGACATGTATGTACGCCCCTATGATTCACTCGCTGGTGTGGTTGCAATTGCCACGCCTGTCCGGAGTAAAGAGGGGGTAGTTTCAGCATTGCTGGTGTTTGAGTACCGCACGGACCAGATCGATCGCTGGCTGGAGAATATCCGTTTGGGGCAACGAGGACATGTATTTATTCTCGATAGTAGCGGCATTGCTGTGGCCCACCCATCCATCGAATCGGACACAGAACTGCGCCAGCGCTACCGCAGCGATCCGCTGCTTCAAGATGTGCGCACACATGAACGTTTTTTGCAGCAGGAGTACATAGATCCCCTCACAGGAATCCGAATGGTTGCCGTGATGCAATCAGTGGCAGTCGGCCCCTCTCGTTGGACGGTCGTTGCACAGCAGCCGGTGGCCGAAGCATATGCAGTCCTTCGTAGCGTCCGTCTGCGAATCAGCTTAGCCGGTGCCGTGCTCACGTTTGTCACGGTTCTGACCGTACTTGCTCTTGCCAATGCCGAGCGGAAAAATGAGAAGCTGAATACCGTACTCGAGGCGCGAAACAGCACCCTCCAGGATATTACCTCGTTCGTCTCGCACCAATTGCGTGCGCCGGTAACAGCCATGCGTTGGACGATCGAAAGCATGCTCGACGGCGATAACGGCCCCGTCACGCCAGACCTGAAAACAGCGCTCGCCCAACTCCAGGATGTGGCCATTCAAAACGGAAATCTGATCAACGACATTTTGAACATATCGCGCATCGATCGCGGTGTGATCGAAGTGGCAGTCGTACCCGTTACCCTCAGCGACATTGCCGAAAGGGCGCTGCGTGATTATCGCGTTGCCTTGGATAAAGCAGGTCTCTCCCTTACCCTCGAGGGAATGGAGAGCACGGTTATGGTGCTAGCCGATAAAGATAAAATGGCGGAGGCAGTCACGAATGCGATCAGCAATGCCATCAAACATACCAAGCAAGGTGGCGTCACGATCAGGCTGCGATCAGATACATCCATGGGCTATATCGATGTCGCGGATACGGGTGAAGGTATGCCTCCCGAAATCATGGAAAAACTCTTTAACCGTGCAGGGGTGAAAGGGTCCAATACCGATTCATCCGCCAGTACGGGCCTTGGTCTGTACATCGCACGGAACTTTATGCGACTACAAAAGGGAGACATTAGCGTGACATCTGTCCCGGGCAAGGGAAGTACGTTTAGCTTTAGCGTACCGTTGGCGTAGGAGGTTCTACTGAACAACCTCCCCCTCCTGAACAACCTCCCCCTCCCCTAGCCCCTCCCCCGAGGGGAGAGGGGAATGGATCTACATGTGAATGGAGTAAGAAGCTGTTTCAAATTTGTACTTCATAATGCTGCCCCCTTTCTCCTCGCGGGGGAAAGGGCTGGGGATAGGGGGAGGTTGCTTAGGGGGGTCGCAGAGGTGTGAACCATCCAATCATTCACTTCACCACAGATTCGCAAAAATCGTACTCTCGTCTATTGCACAATGGACTATACTCCCCCTCGTGCAAAAGATTCTGATTCCGGTCGGCATTCTTGGGGTGATCGTTTTTGCAATGCCTGCGGCGGAGGCGTTTTTTGATGAACTTGATGAACTGAGGAGTGAACTCGTTGCGTGGCAGACCACGCATGCGGCGGACTTCAGCGACTTGGTCAATACGCTCGATGACTTGGCCGGTGTGCAGTTTCGCGATGTCACGAGTGGCGATTGGTTCGGCCCCTACGTTTCCTCTGTTACCAGTTGGGGCATTGTATCCGGCTATAAAGATACACTCGGGCAGTCGACCGGGCAGTTCGGGCCCGGTAATTCCGTGACGGTTGCCGAAATGCTGAAGATTTCAGTGAAGGCGGCAAAGGTTGACGAGGCACAGTGCGCGTTGATTCCGCCCCTGCATTCACAGGCCATCGGTCACTGGGCTGCAGCGTTTGTATCCTGCGCAGAAGGCAAAGGAATGCGCATCGTGGATAACCCGGCAGTCGACATCAACCGAGCTGCAACGCGAGCCGAGGTGATTGCGATGATCGATGATGCCTTTGGCGACAGTGTGCCGCCGCTCTTCTCGAACTTTAAAGACACGATCGGTCATCCGCTGGAAGCGGATATCGCATTCGCATACGTGCGCGGGATTGTGACAGGGGACAAAGATGCGCTGGGTATCGAAACCGGTGCCTTCCGCCCCGATGAGTCTATCAACCGTGCAGAGGTCGCAAAGATTGTGTATGAGAGACTGCGGGTGGATGTGACGCAGGGGGTGGCGGTGCAGTGATCCGGCTTTGCCTTACGGAGTGTATCCTGAGCCGGGTCGAAGGACCGAGATTCACTCGCATGGATCGTATGTAAAAAACAAAGAAGCATAGGTACAATCATCACCATCATGCAGGGGAATATGCGCTTCATCATTGCGGCAGCAGCGGTTGCATTCTGCGCCACCTTCGCTCTGTTCCTGTATCAGCGGGGAATATTCACCGTGGATAGCGGGAAAAACCTGACGGCACAGCAATCAGTAGAGGTATTTGTATGCGGAAACGGCAATGCATGTGTGGGTGGTAAATGTTCTTGTAGTCAGAATTCCGATTGTACCGGTTATGCGGATTATTGTCTCTACGGGACGTGCCATGTCGGCTGCTCGCTTTGTGGGAATAAGACTACAAATGCAGGTGAAGATTGCGACGGGGGGATTGGTTGTCAATCGGATTGTCGGTGCGCACCGGGGACGACTCCTGCGGGTAATGGTGGCTGCAAATGCAATCCCGTAGACGCAGGAACTGCATATTGCTGCGAGGAGTTGGATAAAAACGGTGACGGAGTCATTCAGGATCCGGACGAAGCGCAGCTCACCAGTGGCATCGGTGAGCGATGTTCAGGCGCTGCCTGCATTTGGTGCTGGGGTCGTACGCAGAATAATAACCCTGATTACTTAACTCCATCTACTTGTAATATGGGAGCCGGATTCCATTGCGGATCCTGCCCCGATAAAAATGGTAACTTCGACCTCGGTTGTCGTTGCCAGTCGCCGGATTTGAATGGTTGCGGTGCATCATGGTGCGACGGTCCGCCCTATACAGCAGGTGCTTGTGATACGCCGTGTACTCTGCCCGGTCAGCAGGAGTGCTACATCGTCAATACTGACGGCTACAGAGTGCAAGTGGGCAATTACACCGGGACGTTCCAGTGTTATAACGATGTCTGTGCCATTCCGCGGCCGGGAGGAGGGCCGGGTGGTGGTACTCCGGGAGGGCCGGGTGGTGGTACTCCGGGAGGTACCGGTGGTCCTGGAGGCTCCGGAGGAGCTGATGGAGGAGGTACCGCTGGTGTGTCCGGTTCCACCGGCTCAAAGGGCTCGTCTCCCTCGCAATCATCGGCCCGTTCCTCTGCCCGTAGCTGCATTACTCCTGAGAACGCAAACACCTGCAATGCCGACTGCTGGCAGGGGTATTACAATTGCACTGCCCCTTGCCCCAGCGGTGCCAACACCTGTTCCAATGCATGTTCAACCCAGTTGAATACATGTAAAACGGATAATTGTCAGCCTGTTTGCCCCGGGACATTCTGCAACAGTGCCTCGACTGTCACCACGTGCAACAACGCTTGCGACACAACATATACCTCATGCCTTTCTCGTTGCCCTGCCGGCTCGAATACTTGCAGCAATCAGTGCACAGGAGATTTCATCGTTTGTGGTGTTCGTTGTGGCCCAGCCTGTCCTGCCAGCCCGACCTCTTCGAATCCTTCCAAGTCATCTCAATCCAACTCTTCCGGAAAATCTTCCTCCCGCGCATCCTCATTTACATCTTCCACAGCGGCTTCCTGTGCCAGTGATCCGGAATGGAAATGCGGCACCGCCCCCATCGTCTGTTGGAGCTATGCAGGAGAATATGAAGTCGGTCAATGTGGAAGGAAATGCCAAGCAGAATCCTATACATGCAGGAAAACGGCAGGACAGAGCAGCCTGCAGTATGGCGATGCCAGTTGTCCCGTCTATGGGCCTCTCTACTACTGTGCAATGCAGGAATTTTATTGCTCGTGCGATTGCCAAAGAAGTTTCGTCGGTCTCTGTTCTTCGTCCGGCTCTTCCCAATCCTCCGGCTCATCACGCTCCGGCTCTTCTCAATCCTCCAAATCTTCTTCTTCTCGCTCCGCCTCCTCTAACTCCTCTAACTCTTCTAATTCCTCCGTCCCCCGTTGCCAGTCCGATGTCGATTGTCCTCCTCCTCCCATCGCATCCTGTACCGCCTGCAATATCCAACCCAACGGCTCCTGCGCCATGACGTGTCCGAATTATCAGAACAAATGCATCAATAATGTATGTATGATCATCAATCAATCGACCACTACCATCTGTGCCGCCAATCTTTGTATCGGTTCCTCTTCACAGGGGTCCTCCGGCTCTTCCCGTTCATCAGGCGGCTCGCAATCATCGGGCGGATCTCAGTCATCTCTGACATGTTTAGTGAAAGGATTCGAGCCAAAAATGCGCATCACCTACACTCGTGCGGAGTCCACGAATGCTCAGGCGATCGTAGAAGCGCGTACGTATATTGATGGCAATAATCCGAAAATGATCAACGGGAAACCTGAGATCATCGCGAGTGGCGTATGGGTCCCCATTTCCAGAGTGGATGTGGATTTGCCTGTCGATCCGGTGACTCAATCGTATTATTACAGAGGTGCCAATCTATGGCGTCTCCGTAGTGGAGGCAGCGCAACAATCGGAATGATGACGTACAGGGTTGATCCGTATCGCACAGGCCCGGCCGGGAAACCGGAAGATGCGCAGTATGATATCCGATACGGCACCATTGAGTTCCAAGGCGTGTCGGTGACAGATGTCTATTGCAGGAATGACGGCGGGTATCGTTGGGATTGTCCGGAACTCGAACGTGACGGCATTGTTCTTGCCCCCGATAACGATGAAGTATGGGTCGAAAACGGTGTCGTGCATTTTGCACTGCACACAAAGCATGTAACGAATACAGACGGCTCTGTTGATAACTTCTTCATCATGTACAACTTGGCCCCAAATCTGCCCGCTTGTCCTTCCTCCAATTCCTCTAAATCCTCTAACTCTTCTAACTCCTCCACTCCCCCCGTCGGCGGCCAGTGTCTCGGCAATGAATGTGTTGAGGAAGGCACATTGCATTGCGCCAAAACACAGCAAATCTGTAAAACCATCACAGATTTACCCTGCATTGAGTGTGTGAATAGCCCCACCCATCTTGCATGCTCCGGCAACGCCTGTGTCCCAGTCGCCGGCGGCGGGGCCAATACCTGTGATGTCATTCTTGGTTGCGGTGTCACCAATCATGCGGCGTGCAACAACCTTTCCTGTACGACCGTCACCGGCCCCGGCGCCAATGAATGCAGTGCCGCTATTCCCTGCAACACCCATACGCAATGCAGTAATCTTTCCTGCACTCTCGTCACCGGCCCCGGCACGAACGCCTGTGTTGCAAACAGCGACTGCACGGTGGGATCATCCGTTTCCTCTCGTTCCTCTACATCCTCTAATTCCTCTCGTTCCTCTACATCCTCTAATTCCTCTCGTTCCTCTACATCCTCTAATTCCTCTAATTCCTCTACATCCTCTAATTCCTCTACATCCTCTAATTCCTCTAATTCCTCTACATCCTCTAATTCCTCTACATCCTCTAATTCCTCCACCCCCACCTGCATCTCCCTCTGCGGCAACACCATTCGCGAATGCCAGGAAGAATGTGACGATGGCAATCTCAAAAACGACGACGGTTGCAGTAACGTCTGCTTCCTCGAAGGAGGCTCCTGTGGCGATAACGTCATCCAATCACGACGCAACGAAGACTGCGAACCCAATCTGACCAACCCTTCCAACCTCTGCAACGCACAAACCTGTCGTCTCATCGAGCAACCTTCCTCTGCCAACAGCTACCGCTGCGGAGACGGCAGACGTACCGGTATCGAGGAATGCGATGACGGTAACCAGACCAATACGGACACCTGCGATTCCTCCTGCCATTTATCATCGGGACGCTGCGGAGACGGCGTCGTCCAGCGCAACAACAATGAAGACTGCGAACCAGGAGTCCAAACCTCTATCGCCTGCACCAATACCTGCCGCTACAACTTTCAGCAGTCTTCCAGCCCCTTCACCCCCGTTCTCTCCTGCACGGATAACACCCAATGTGCATCGAACCTCTGCATCAACGGCATCTGCATGCCTTCCTCCTCTATCGCATCCTCTCCTCTGTTCCCCTCCACTCTCACCAAAGAAGAGTATCAACGCCTCATCGCCCTCCTCCCCGACACGTCCCCCGCGTGTGCTACCGATGCCGATTGTCCCTACCCCAGCAGATGCATCCTCAACCGCTGTCTCACTCCGAAGGACCTCATATCCTTCGCCCTTCCCTCATTCTGCGGCAATACCATCATCGATCCCGCAGAAACCTGCGATGACGGATCACGAAACAGCACTCTTCCCAACGCGCTCTGCCGTCCCGACTGCACATCGTCACGCTGCGGAGACTCCATCATCGACACTCCTCTCGAACAATGCGATGACGGCAACACCCTCAACAACGACGGTTGCTCCAATCAATGTCTGCCCGAACGTGCTGCCCCCAACCAGACTCTTCCGGCAACCATCATCGAGCTGCCCTTTGTAGATAGTGATCAGGGATCAGCTTCCGGCTCCCGGCTTCCCGGTGAATCCCCGCAACTTGTCAGCAAGAATCCTCTTTCCACCCTTCCATCCAACACGGACAGCGGTCCCGCAGCGCTCGCGGTCATGATTGCCGGTGCTGCAGCCGGATATGTATGGCGAAGAAAGAGATAGGTGTGACTTGCCCTGAGCTTGTCGAAGGGTGATCGCGGGAGGAGCGGCGGGGTGGCTTTGGAAACGGCGACGGGGATAGTATGAAGTATTAGGTATTACGTATTACGTATGTCATTTGGGGCTTTATACTCAATACTTCATACGCAATACACTATACTCATGTCCTATGCTCGAACGTCTTCAAAACCCTTCGACAAGCTCAGGATGACATCCCTACACTGAATATCTTATGTTGGAACGATTGCAGAAGATTTTATCGGCAAGAGGTATCGCGTCGCGGCGTAAAGCCGAGGAGTATATCGAAGCGGGGTTGGTGAAGGTGAATGGTGTGGTGGCTAAAATCGGTGATAAGGCGGATGGCGAAAAAGATACGATCGAAGTCGATGGCAAAGTGACACAGGAGCGTACCGAAATGCTCTATTACCTTATGAACAAGCCGACCGGAGTGATCACCACAAACGTTGCGCGTTCGGGTGGAAGAACGCCGGCCGCCGATGCATTACAGAAAGTGCCAACCGTCCGTGATCTCATCCCTGAGAAATTCAGAGGACTGCTGTATCCAGTTGGTCGTCTCGATAAAGACAGCAGCGGGCTTCTTCTGCTAACCAACGACGGGCCGCTTGCCTACCGTCTGACGCACCCCAAATTCGAACATGAAAAAGAATACGAAGTGGAAACACGCGGCAACATTACCGACGAAGCTCTTGAACGCATGGCGGCCGGGCGCATGTCGATTGATGGGGTACTCATCAAGCCGGTGTTTATCCGCAGAATCGGACCGTTTCGTTTTCAGATCACGCTGACCGAAGGGAAAAACCGCCAGATCCGCCGTATGTGTGAGAAGGTCGGGTTCCCGGTAGTGACGCTCAAGCGTATTCGCATCATGAATGTGAAAGATGATGTGCTGACGCCGGGGGGGATGCGAGCGCTGACGGAGAAGGAGAGGGAGGAGTTGTTGAGAGGGGCGGGATTGCATTAAGAATACAGTATTGAGAATGAACGATTTCGCTGCGGCGACCTCCCCCTCCCCTAGCCCCTCCCCCGAAGGGAGAGGGGAACGCCAGTACGTTTACTAAAGAATTTTTCCTTTTAAAGCCCCCTTGCTCCCCTCGGGGGAAAGGGGGTTGGGGGTTAGGGGGAGGTCGCTGAACATTAAAACGGCAAATCCTCCACCTTAATCTCCGACCCATACTGGATATCCGGAACGGTTGCGAGTGTCGGCGACGGGTCGGACCCGAATGCATCGGCAACGGCGCGGTCGGTCTCGACCGACGTGCCAACGTCCTGGTTCATCGATACATCCTCCGTTTTACTAGATGCGACCGGGCGCGGTGCACCGCCGTTTTCGATCGATTCATCGGCAACACGACTACGAGTGCCAAGGAGCTGGAATGTTTCGGCGACGACTTCGGTCGTGTAGCGCTTGGCTCCGGCCTGGGTTTCCCAGCTCCTGGTCTGCACTCTGCCCGACACGAACGCGCGATTCCCCTTCTTCACATGACGTGAAACCTGCTCGGCCAATTCTCCCCATACGACAACGTTATGGAATTCCGCTTTCTCCTTCATTTCACCGGTGTTTTTATCTTTCCAGCGGTCATTGGTCGCAACGCCGAGCGAGAGTACTTTCTGGCCGCTTGTTGTCGTTCGCATTTCTGGGTCCTTCGTGACGTTCCCGATAAGGTCTACGCGGTTACATGCTCCGGTGACGTTTTTAGCGCCTTCAGGTTCGGCAAGCTGACCACCTTTTGGGTCGAGTAAAATCATATCCGCCGCAACGATCTTAGTTTTGCTGCGCTTTTCACCGCTTTGTTCATCTTCCCAACTATCGGTCTGGAGTCTGCCGCCGATAAAAATCTGCGCACCGGGTTTCACAAACTGTCCGCACACTTCGGCAAGTGCTCCCCATACCGTCACGGTATGAAAACTTTTGCTGTTCAGTTGCTCCCCGCTGCCGGACTGGAAGCTGACGGGAACGACGATATTTAAATCGGTCACAGCCGTACCGGTAGGTGTCTGACGGACGGTGACGGGCTGCGTCTGGTAGCCGATAATCTGGATTCTATTGAGAGAAAACATGGAAGTGGAGGAAGAAAACAGAGATACAGGCCTTTGACCTGCGGTAAAGATTAGCCGCAGCCATTTACCCTGAACGAATTTGAAGGGTTCGCGGCTGCAGGGAAATGAGACTACCTCCAAGGCGGCGCATTCATCAAGCGTCTTGCACACAAAAGCGATACGAAGTGCCACAAAAAACAGGACGCACAATTGTAGACACACGCACTCTCCGCAAGCATAGAGCCTCTCATGCAACGTTTTTTTTCGGTGACATGGCAGGGTATTCCGGTGTGGTGGCTCGCCGCCATGACGATTGTGTATACAGCCCTTGTCGCTGCATTCTCGGGCCTTGTTCCGTTTTATGACGGCGGCATTTATTACGCGTCCATCGAACGACTAGTCAATCAGCCGTTCCAGTGGGCGCATTTGCACATGGAAGGTCACCCATCGCCGGTGTATGCACTGCTCATGGCATGGAGCCAGTACTGGTGGCAGGGAGCAGTGGTACCGATGTTTGCGACCAACGCGGTATTCGCACTCTTTGCGACCGTCATGATGTTCAAGCTGCTTCAGCAGATGTTTGGGCGCACGATCACAACCCTAGAATGCTGTCTCGGTGCATCTCTCTACGGCCTGATGCCGGTGCTGCTTGTGCACATGTTCCACATTAACCTTGACTTTGGATTGTCGGTATTTTTGGTTCCCTATCTGTACTTCTTACTAAATAAACGGCTGTGGCTCGCCGCACTCTTCGCAACCGCGATGATGCTCACCAAAGAAACCGGCGTGCTCATCTATACACTCGTCGTCGGTATGTACGCCGTCCTGTTTGTGGCACGCCCGGCCAAGTCGATTACAGGAGCCATTCGCTCACTCTGCAGACAGTACACACTCTTCGTCCCAGGCCTCTTATTTATCGTCTACTACGGATCCTATCGGCTTTTTTCTGCCACAACACTCGCCCATTGGGGTAGTGGAACTGTGGACCAAAACGTATCAAAAACACTGCTCAACTTTAACCTGTCCGACCAGAGCATCCTTTCATTTTTGGGAAACATTTTCATCATCAATTTCAACTGGCTGCTCACGGCGATCATCGTCGCATGTCTGCTTCGAAGACTCTGGCGATGGGCATTCGGCCTCAATACCAACAGAACAGCCGGCGTGCGGCTGGATGATCTAATTTTCCTGACCGTGCTCTGTGTCGGCATTACCTATATCACGACTCGCGTCCGTCCCTGGAACAACCCGCGGTACGTCCTTGCCGTCTTCCCCCTCCTTGTTCCCCTGACCGTGTACTGCCTGTCGGAACTCACTCCCCTGCGACGCATCCGGGAAACAGTGCTCGGCATCATCCTATGTCTCACCATTGTATCGGGCTGGCGCACCGTCGACCCTGTATCCAAAGCATTCTACGGCACGATCGCCTTTGGCTCCCATGATTGGCTCAACATGACCTCGATGATCGGCCCCTCATGGCTGAGACGCGATCCACAGGCCTACAACTTCGAGTTTTTCCAGCTGTATTACGCTGCCAGAGAAGCAATCAAAGACATCCGTCCTCCAAAAAATGCCGTGATTCTCACCGGTCCTGCGGCGGATTTCTACTTTGCCAACTGGCTCGATCGCCAAACCCTCCTGCCCACTCTGGGGATGCAGAATGCGGAGCGCCTGTTCTTTGTAGATTTTGCAGAAGAACAACGCCCGCAAAGACTTATCCCCCGTCTCCCACACAACCAGGAATATATCTGGTTTCTCGCATTCCCCAATTTAAACAACATGCAGTTTTTGCCCCGCGTCAGTCGCGACTACAAACTCCTTGGCGCGAAGCTTTACGGGCACAGCGGATACGAGATGATGCTCTTCACGTTTGAGCGACCATAGGTGTGTATTTTCGCATGTTTATGTTCTTACATTATCACCAGGACATGAACTCCATAATTTTGCGAATGAATGCGCGTGATTTTGCGCTCTAACTAAGGGAAAAGAGTGCGCTCTGACGTATACTCTCTGCCGATGCGCCTCGCCCCTTTGGCAACGACCATCGGACTCCTTCTGGGACTTCTGTCGCAGACCACGTTCGCACGTGCTCCGTTCACCGTCAGCCCCGCTACTCCTTCCACGTACGACGATGTCGAGAAAGATCTGGAAAAAATCAAGCCGTATCTGGAAGAATCGCAGTGCGGCGGTTGGCAAGATGATACCGTCGAAGGGAAAATTTCGACCGTGACGGGCCTCCCCGGCAGAAACGGCGTCTGGGATGGCGCAATTCTGACAGGAGTCTCTACCCGGAAAGATGAAAATGGGAACAGTAACATTGATGATGATTTTCAGTTCCCTCAAACAACAATGGGGCTGACAACGGCCTGTAACCCCGACCAAGAACAGATCACCAAGAAAATTTGGGAAGCGATCCCGCCCCAGGAAAATCCACGCCCGGGCGAAATCCGTCAGAAAGATGTGATCTACCCTCACCCGAAGTTCTCTGACCCCGCGTGCCGTTGGCGGCCCAAGGTGGACGGTGTATCCCAAAGCAGTGCGCCTAATACTCCGTTGAAACCATTGGATACGTACAAACCGGCACCCACGTACGAAGAGCTGACGAACGAACCGGAAAATCGCCAGTCGCCTCCAAACTGTATGAATCTGTGCAAACTGCTCAACAGTTACCAGTTCTACGATTGCCTTGAGACTGAGGATCTGCCGGACCCCGTTAACCCAACCGTACTGTATAAAGCCTGCAAGTCGGACAGGTGGGGCAATCGCTTCCTCTGTACCGACAAGCCGGTGAAAGGCAGCTATCCCTCATGTGTTCCCGGTGTACCGGGCGCAGGCTTCCCTAATGCACAGGGGTGCCTGGGCATGGAGTGCAGATGCCAACGGGATGGCGGGCCAAATCCCGGAAATAGATGTATCCCCAATCTCGGAACAAAGGCAGAAGGGGCACCTGTCTTTTATTCCTACTTCCGCACCTACTACGGAAAATACGAACGCAAAATAGTGGATAAAACCCCCGCACGGGACACCGTTACCAACCAGGGCCCCGTAGCATGCTACGGGTTTTATGATGAGTTCGACCCAAAGAAGAAGCAGACGCAGCCGAAAGACCGCCGCTGTGTAATCAATCTAAATGTCGCCGGCATGCGCGATTCCCAAACCGGCAAAGGGGAATATGGCCAGAATACGGAGCGTATCGACCGCGATCCCAATGATCCACAAAGCCAACGAAAACCCTCCTCGTCTACAGCAACAGGCGACTTCGATGCCGAAAAAGATTTGTGGTACCTTAAATTAAGCGGTGGGTTTTCGCTTTTGAATGAGAACGTATTTTCAGGGTCGTATAACCGCGATCTCACAAGCGTGTTTCTAGACTTGGAGAACCTGGATAGCGGGCAAATGCGCGCCACTGAGCAGATAGGCGTACGCGTGCCCTTTGCGAACGGGAACTTCATCCGCGCGTTCGACGATACCGGGGAGCGTTCCGTCGTCACCTGGTGGCAAAAGCAGCAATCGGCGGTCGCGGCGGCCATGCATCCGCCGATCATCCGGCTGATTCTGCCTACAGGCTCGGCAGTCGGGATCGATGCCGACGATCCGTTCCTGCATACCGCCGATGTAAAAATCCTGAAGCCCGATGCAAAGCATGAGGAACGGATCGAAGTGCAGATCAACGCCACCGACGACATGCTCGGCGCCGCGATCGCGTATATCAAACGCACGCAGTTGCTGCATATCCAAGAAGAACTCATTCCGATCATCGTGCCACTCGGGTCCGCAACGGAGTTCCGGGCAAAGGCGGAGGCGTGGTGCACATGGTACATACAGCGAAGTTCCGAGCGGACCTGTGACAATGCCCCGGAAGATGTGAAGAAACTCATACAAACCCTTGAGCGCTATGCCGGGGACATCGAACGGACACGCATCCTGCGCAGCCAGCTCGCATTCTTCGCAGCAAAACTGTTGGCCCTGCAGCAGTCTCTCACAAAACCCTTAAGCGACTGGCTCAAAACAAATATCACCAGCTACGAAGACTACCTGCGTCTGCAGGCAGAGATGACGACGGCCATTGGGAAGGAGTGGCGCACGACACAGGAATCCTACGAAACATTCGGAAGCACGACGAACATGCCCTGGTGCATGAACCAGCGTTTCACGATGCCGGTGTATTCATTCCTTGATGAGTGGCTCCCCGCGCGTAAAGATCAGGGTAATCGCACTGCGCACGACCTCCCGACTATCACTGTCCCGTCTGCAAAGGATATCGTGATCGATCTGTCGACGGTGGGGAGTCTGACGGGAGCGATTAAACTCCCCGTCCTGGACCCCATTCAAGTCCGTGTCACGGATTTCCCGTCTCCGCCCCTGCCCAATGAGGCATACACGATTCCTTCAACGTACCCCGACCTTCCCCCTGTGGCTAATATTCTGGCTGCACTGCGAACGGCAGTCGATAGCCTGCCAAAGCCCCCGAAAAATCCTCCGGTGATTCCACCGATCAATCTTCCCTCTGCAAAGACTTCCGACTTCGAAGCCACGCTAAAGGCCATCGCGGAGATTCAAAAAACCGTCGGGGAGATGAACGACCGCTACGACAAATTCTGGAAGAGCATCGGGCCGCTGAGTCCCAATGAACCGGGGCAAGATGACCGAAACGGCATTAAGCAGATGAAGGAAAAACTCGAATGCTTTAGCTGGGATGACAACACCTGCCAGCATGTCGAGATGGATCTATTGGAACGGTTTATGCGGATCGGATCGCGTCCGCTCGTGTTCCTGCGTGAGGACTATAATTCCACAGACGTCCTGCGTGGTTTCGGCGGTCCGTGCATCGCCGAGCACGATGTCTGTACGCCTCTTCACCCGGAAGAAGGAGGCGAGCAACATATTCTTCAGATCATCCCACCGCAGACTTCACCCTCCTCGGCAGGATACATCGATACTCTTCGTAAAACCGTGCGCGATGCGATGCTGCCAGCCCCCGTAGGCAGTATTCCGTCCTCGGCGTACCCCCGCTACGGAGCCACGGGCAGCATGCTGCTTCCGCCCTTCGATAGTCCAAACCCTATTGATCTTGTTCCGCCGCGCTCGTCATCAAGCTCTTCTTTATGATCCGACATTCACGCTTCGCCGGCATGCTCACGCTCTTGCTCACGCTCTGGCAGGGATTTGTGCCCGTTTCAATCGCCGCAGAGTCCCCGCCGCCGACTATCGAATCCTGTCAGGCGTTTATCAACAAAAAACTCGGCTACGAGGAACGTCTGTACCGTAGCGTCCTCTTCGGGCAGAAGAAGTCGACGGATCTTCCGCCCGGCAGTGTCCGGTTTGATGACAACCACGACGCCTGGATGAAAACAGAAGAAAATATATGGCGCTCACTCGACGCCGAAAACCGAGGATTTACATGGCAAAACACACCGATGGATGATCGGTCCGACGTACCAGCGCGTCGCGGCATTTTGGAAACGCGACAGGCATTGACGTCTGAACTCATCCCGCCGATGCTGCAGGCGATGCGCGCGATGCAATGCCATCTGCGAGCCGTCTGCAGGACGGTCGACGAAGCGCGCGAGGAGGAGAATAAGGGAAAAGACAAAGTGATGGTCCAGCCGGACGGGTGCATCGAATTCGAGATGGCTACGCCCAAAGCCTGTATCAGTAACGACATTGCGTCGTTCGATGCAGGAGGATGCGACGCGTCGGTCGATCTGATCGTCGAGCGCGAATCCAAGATGCTCGAACTCATCGTCGCTTACGATGGCGCTTACCGGTCGCTGCTCCAGTTCTCGGGCACATTCGAAGGCTTCCTCGACGACTTCCGCTTCCCGCTCCTGCAACCGCTCTGGCAAATGGTGCGGGCCCTCGGCGCGTTCGATGACCTCCCCTGTTTCCTCTCGCAGTGCGATGATTAACTCTCTACGCCAGCTGCCGGCCGCATGTCTCTGCTTGTCGCTCTGCGTCTTGCTGGCGGGGTGTGAAGAGCAGGCTAACAGCAACCGGTCGCTTCGGCCCGCAGCCTGCTCCGCCGAGGGTTCGCAGTTCGCAAAGACCCCTTTCAAAGAGTGGAAAAAACTCTACAACGAGAGCATAGATGCAGTCATCGAAGCGCACATGAAATCGATGCGTGGCATATCGGAACTGGCCATCCAATGCACCGCAGAAGATTACCGCGCGGTTGTCCCCGCCTCCTCCGCGCTCAAAAAAGTCGCGGAGATGATCCCGGCGTGGAAGGATCGGGCAAATGCAGGCGAACTGCACGAATCGGATATGGCTGTTACGCTCCTCGAATTTTTGCGCGTGTATGAATGTTCCATGAACGAGTATATACAGAATTTCCCCATCATCGCGCGTGCGAGCAAGGGCATGGGTATAGCGGATTTACACAATGATGAGGTGGCTGCAGCCTCTATTATCATCCGAGAACGGATTGTCTCCCGCAAAACACTTGAGCGGGTCCTCAGCCTCACCGGTGGCTTTGACCGGTTGCAGCCGCTCAGTATCGACATTGAATGTCTCAAGCGCGCATCGCTTGATATGCGAAATACGCTTGGACTGGCATCCGATGTCTCCAGTTGTCTGCCGCGTATCTGGGATGCAAAAGGCTCTCTTCGCGATCTCACCGACTAGTCATGCTCCGACGCTCCCTGCTCGCCGGCTTCCTGCTCATCTTGCTGCTTCCTACTGAGGCAGATGCAGCAAGTAAAACGCTCTACCAAAGACTCTTGGAACAAGTGGAGCGCGAACAGGCCGAAGGAACAGCGGATGACGATGTCGCTTTGTTCATCCGTCTGATCGTGAAAGACCGATGGGATGATATGACGGATAAGGATATCAAAGATGTGATGACAGGCTCGGGGCTCAGTGTCTGCGGGGGAAAGCCGAATGCACATAAACTGCGATTGCAGCACGAGTGCTCAAACATGATGCAGACCGTCCAGAAAATCGCGGTCGATCAGCAGCGTATCCGTCTGCTTGGCAGAAATCTGCAATCGATCGCGACAAGCTTCGAATTGCCGCTGTCGGATTTGCCAGACAGGGCACTCCATCTCTCATCCGATCTGCAAGGGATTCTGAGTATCTGGTCCGCAGGTACGGGCAGCGTGAAATCTGATACGGGCAATCCGCCGATCCGTACTATTGCGGTAGACGGAGAAGCCTACAGGCCGCGCCTGCAAAAAGTGGGCGATGCCCTCAAAAAACTGCGCACCGAAGAACAAATAGGCGCCGTCTGGCGCTACAGATCGGGCGTGCGGCTTGTTCAAAATAGGCGATCTCCACGTTTTCCTCCTCCCGTCGTTCCATTCAGAATATCTCCTGGAGAGGAATTGCAATATCTAGGCGAGCGTTGGGGTGATGTCGAAACCGCACTCGCGGAACTTTTCAATGCAGTGCGTGCGTACGATACCCCTAAAGCACATCCTCTTTCTTCTCAAGAAACGGCATATGTTGTTTTTCCCAAAAAAATAATGGAAGAAACTCTGCCCGACAATGTCATTGTCTGGACACGACTCGATGGAGACGATGCAAACACCGGCTTCGCTACAGACAATTCGCTGTTTGGAGATGCAGGCCTTGACTGGCAGATCCCTCTGGAGCCGCTGATGCCCTCTCTCTTTTATAAAGAGAATGATGAAACACTCCCCATCAAAGGGGGCAACTATCCACCGGAATATACAGTGACCGACGGTCCACTCGACGGCATGCTGCTCTGCACGTCCCCGCTCGCTCTGCGCGGCTACTTGTGCCGGCCATTTGAAAGTGCGTCACAAGAAAAAGGCTGCCCCGCTGCTCCCAATCCCTCGGAAAATGAAATCACCCTCGTCCACTGTATCGGTACGGGGGCCACAACATCTCGCTTTACGGCTGCGAGCGCCGATGTGTGTCGCGAGATTGACTGGAAAGTATCGAAACCGTTTGATCCGCAAACGCAGTGTACGGTAAAGCTTGGCTGCGCGAGTATGGGATGCCCTGTACAGGGTAATGCGACAGCTACGACATACGATAAGAACAGTAATGGTGAGATCACAGCTTGTTTTAGAAATACGTCTTCGGACATTCAAATGACATATCTCGTTTTTCATGAACTGGTGCATGTGAATCAGCGATGCGCAGCCCCTCCAGGGACGGTAAATTACGAGAAAGAACCTCCGGGAGCGACGCTCCAACAGAGAAATGACATCAAAGCGCGCAACACGGGCATATGCTGCAGGCTCGAGGGGGAAGCATACCATGCACAGTGTGCCATGATGGAACGTGACGGCGTGTTTGACGGCATGAGTCCTGTGGATGGTATTGCATTCAATGCGGAAACATGTGCAGAAAT
Source organism: Candidatus Peregrinibacteria bacterium (assembly GCA_043755535.1). Lineage (GTDB taxonomy): Bacteria > Patescibacteriota > Gracilibacteria > Peribacterales > Peribacteraceae > JAKQEM01. Next base: position 54,849 of record JAYUSS010000046.1, read on the forward strand.
GTGGACGGATTTTTCTTGTGGACCGCGTGATGGGTTCAATGGCTGTTTCACGAGTCGTACCTATACTCCCGCATTTATCCACGCAATGGGAAAAGAAGCATCTGGGAATAACCCAAAAAACCTACCGGTTACGTGTAAAGACGCACTCGATCCAGCGAAAATGGATCCTAGAGTAAAGGCGCTAAAAGAACATGCGGAAAAATTCTCGCAAGTGTGTACGCCGGCAACGGTCACCGATTACAAAAACCGGATCGGCAACAACCTCTGCTTCATCGGGCAGTGTGTAGAGCAGTCAACCGAGCTCCACCGCCTGACCGCGGGACGCAGCACCGCAGGGGTAGGCGACCCCGTTGCCCCCTGGCAAGAGCCCGCTACCGGGACGCCGCTGGGGACCATTCTCACGAATCCCTCGCTCTCAACGTATCAATTCCCACCGTATCGGCCACAACTTCTTGCGCGGACGCTCGACCAGGCGCTCTGCCAATCGGTCGGACTCCCCGCGATGATGCCTCCGACGCTCTGTGCCGTCGAAGCCAACCGGCAACTGGAACTTTCCCGTACATCGGGCGTCGAGATGGCGATGGGATTACTCGGCCAGACACTGGAGCAACAGAAAAATCTGCGCGATCTTACGGAACTCTCGCGGGGCATCGGCATCCGGACCGGCACCGAGCTCTATGCCGACTACCTGAATACCTCGAGCAAATCCTTCGCGGATATCATCCGCATGGCCAATACGCTTCTCAGTGATCTCAAAAACATTTCGTTCCCTACGCAGATGTGCCCCGTAAGCCCGGGCCTTCCGTCTCCTCTCCCGTCTCCTGCTACACCATGACATTCGCGAAGATCTTCACCGGCTTCGTGACTGCCCTCCTCTTTGCCTCTCAAGCGCACGCGGAAGAATCAGATCTCTCGTGTGCTGCGCTCCGTGGCCTTGAACCTGTCTCGTCACATTACGTGAAAAAAGTACTCAAACGTGCCGATGATGGACTCAGCTTTGGTCGCTCGGGCGGGGTCGCCGACGATTTTGACGCAATCCTACCAAGCTGGGCACTTGCGGTCGGCTCAGCCTGGGCCGGCCTTACGGACACGGCCATTCAGCGCGTGCAACAGGTTGACGAACTTCGAAACGCAAGTGCGTGTTTACATCTAGACCGTGCGCTCATCGACTGCAAAATCGAGGAAGTGCGGCAGGAACTGCGGGCGCAGTTGAAGCGCGGATCGTTCATCGCGATCGTGCGCCTTCTATCGCTGCTTGAGTTTCTGAATGAACGACAGCGCCAGCTGCGTATCGGGGCACTCGACCCGGAGTACGTCGATAACGGATGGGGGGCAGTACAAGCTTTCGACTCCCCCAGTAAAGTGTGGTGCGGAGGGGGGACAAACGGCCTTCAATTTATAGCGACTTGCGATGAAGTGGTAAACGAAGACGAATGCTTATCATATGGAGGTACACCATTCCAGACTTTGAACGGTTGTACAGATGAAGGATTTCTCCCACCCGATGATTCTCCGGATGACACAGGCATGATGTGTCCGTTCGACGCCGATTATGCTCCCGCATTCGACAGCGGATTCGGATGCGATATCGAAACGATGGGTATCAGACGTTCCTACCCGCCGATTCAGGCGGAGTTCGACGCGCTGAACGCGATTGATGATGAACTGAAGAAATACCGCGAGGCAGCCACCGGATTGCTCAAGCTCCAAGGCCAGATCGACCGGCTCTTCGGAACAAATAATCCTCTTCCCGATCCTCCGCCGCCGCGCGAACACTTGAATGCATTCAGCTGCGGATGGATGGGCGGATGGTGCGATGACGACATTAAGAAGCGCTGTTCGTCGGATCACGATTGCGCCGACACCTGCGTTTTTTCTGACAACGTCTGCAAGGCCAACCGCGCAATCCGGTGCAATTTCGACGATCAATGCGGCGATGCAGGGCCGTGCATCGAAGGCAATGAATCATCTCTCCGCGCTCTTCGCGGCCCCTTCTCGATCGACAAAGATCAGCTCGTTATTCTTTCGTCATTCCTAGATATCCGATCGGCGGAGGATGGCGCCAGGCTGCTCCCCGACGACTTAAGAACGGCCGCAGAACTCCCCGAAAACGATCCCGATCTGCAGCAGCGCCGGGCACAGCAGGACAGAGACACGCTCTATCAACTCTTTCGCAAAGCACAGCGCGGCACAGTCAATACCAGGTCCGCCGTCCAATCGCGTCTCGAGGTCATGATCTACCCCGAAGCAGTCGACTCCCCGCTCGAAGCCGGCAGCGCTCTCACGGGCCTGCACGAAGCAGTCGGCGAATTCGCGCGTCTTGCCTCCAAAAAAGACGGGGTTCGCGACTTCGTCATCCGGTACGGTTCTTTCCTCCAGCGGTCCTGCGTCTTTCGAATCTGCAGCCTGATGCTGGAACAGGCGATCCGCATCGCAACCACCGATGCCTGCTTCCCTTATACCAATGGGGAGTATCTGGATGACTCAAAAGATGATCCGCGGTGGGAGAAGTGTAAGAAGGGGGCGAAAATTGAGTGAAAGTATTGAGTATTAGGTATTAGGTATTGAGTATGCGATTTGCCGTTATACACAATACCTAATACTCAATACCCAATACTTGCTGTATCATGCAAGCATGCGCCCCGAAGACTTTGTCCACCTCCATAATCACTCCACCTTCTCCCTATTAGAGGCTCTCCCAAG
>JAYUSS010000047.1:0-2366 GCA_043755535.1 Candidatus Peregrinibacteria bacterium
TTTCTACTCTGTTGTCCCAACAAATTCAGCCCATCAGAAAAATGATAGGACAAAATCACTATATCCACTTGACATACTTTCAGCCATATCAACGTCAAAAGTGTGGCACGGCGGAGATTGGGCGTCCAGAGCAAAGCGAACGAGGGACGTTACCCGCCGTTGCTACCACTGTCTTGTTAGGCTTCTTTTTTTGTGATTGAAAGGTGAAAGCCGGTGAATGTGTAGGCCCTGATAAATTCTTCAGTCTTCAACTCCCGCCTGCCACTCAGCGGATCTACAAAGGTAACAATTCCATCGCTGATCTTTAGAACCGCGATGAAATGGCCAAAGCCTCCCAGGCGGACACCAACAATCGAAGGCATGGGAATGGAAGGAACAAATGTCGAATGGAAGTCAAACTTAGGCGTGAGACCTCGGGCGCGAAAATACCGAGCTAAATACCACGCTTCGGTTCCACTTGCAGTGCTATACGCCGATCTCGCAATCTCGGACTCTGAAGCGTCCTCACCAAGAAAACGTAAAATGCTGGCAGAACTTGCAGGGCCGCAGGTCGATTCTGTTGACTGCAAGCACGCGTCACCCTCCCACCGATCCTTCAAATCCGCTACTATAAGCGGATTGATGATCATCTTGAGGTAGGGCACCGAGGCGGTCAGGACAGTGAGTCCCAACGGAATTACGAGAATGAATCGAGGCAGTAGAGTGGCAAGAACTCCGCCCGCAGCTCCAAGAAAGACGGCAAACAGCTCAGATCCAGACCAAGATCTCAGGGTATAAAACCAAGCCCTCTCCGGTAAAATGTGAAGATAATAGCTTGCGAAAAGAATCGATGGGATGGCAAGCACACTAAAGAGGAAGCACGCAGAAATACGGATTTTGAAGGATCTGGTCTTGAAGTAACGGTGCGAACAAGCAAATCCGATTATGCCTGAGATGATCGCTACTGATCCGAGTAAGTTCATTCAAATGGCTCTGGTTTTTTCTGCCTAACGTCGAGCGATGGCACCACCACTAGCGGGGGCCAACGTTGAACGCGGGGTTGAGGTTGTAGTTACGGGAAAACATGGAAAACAGCGGGGCTAGTGATGGTTGCCATACGCGTCTTGTTGGCTGAATCTTTTTGGGGACTTCGCAACCATGACAGACGAACGCTACATGACTAGCAGGTGGAGCATCCATCGGCAATCTGGAAACTCGGAAATGTCGCAGCAGCATGAAATCACCAACCTGCATCACGCTGGACTGTGACCACGCCAATCGACAAAGGCTCAAACCACGCAAGACTCCGAACTCACCCATACGAATCACGCAAGACGCCGACTTCAGGATCGTGCAAAGCAAAGTGTTCAGATAGCGGCGTGAACTCATGCTCTTCGATCTTCCAGCCAACGTTTAGGCCATCCACGGCGGCGAGGGAAGCCCGAATTCAAAGAAGGACGTTGCCCGCCGTTGGATGTGCCGACTTGTTGGGCATTTTATTTCGTTCCCGGCTCAAGTATAAGTTTTGTTCCTTTTGCAGAGAGATATGAACCTGATTGCTTAAACCCAATACTCCACTGTGGATTGCCGCGGTAAAACCCAAAAGTCACTAGCCATAGACCAGATGAAAAGCCAATGTTGAGCTCCGGTATTCTTCCGAATATTGATGATTCCATTACTGTCGAACCAAGGACACTCTCACAAACAGAATATCTTCTCTTCCGAGAATCATGCCGACTACAAAAGATAGATCTTGCACGTTCAATCCGCCAATCAAATCCGGCATACACGATTACCTCGCCATTCGGGTTGCCGAGAGAGCCGTCACGCCGTATCAGCTCGCTAGGTGTCAGTTCACCTAGTTCGAAGTAGACTACTGAATAGTCGCTGAACCAGACATGTGCCACCGGAAGTCCTATAAGATTATGGAGGAGGTCTTCGTACTTCATATTTTTGCCCAACGTCTAGGCCATCCACGGCAGGGAGGGAAGCCCGAATTCAAATTAGGACGTTACCCGCCGTTGGATGTGCCGTCTTGTTAGCCGTAGTTTGGTTCCTCAGAGAGATCGCCGGACAGAAATAACTCTAGGAAAGCTTGGAATGAAGGTGCAACTTCTACACGGCAGCGCATGATCTTCTCCAATGGTGTGTCCTCATCAACTGTCTCGTGCGAGAATAGTGTAATCGGATGATCCCCCATGTCACTGCGTGTGTTGGTATCGACGCAGTAGCTATCCCCACACTGTGTGCTCGCAAAGACTACAAAACCATGAGGAAACAATCCTACTCCCGGAAGCCCTAATCAGGCTTTTTCCAACTTCCATCAGAATGTTTCTTCACCGCAGGGCCCAAAGTGTACTGCTTCCCAACGCGGCACCCTAACGCAG
>JAYUSS010000048.1:0-2354 GCA_043755535.1 Candidatus Peregrinibacteria bacterium
AAAGATGATTATTGAGCTCCCTTCTGGTATACTGTGAAGGAAACACCCACTACACTTACCAGCTATCGTTCAGCGCAATCTTCGGATTGGAAAAGACTATATTACCCTACGATCATTCTTGCATCAGCGACGTGCTGCAACGCTCCAGTGAATGACCGTTGAGATTGCGGCGCAAACAAAGAGAAGTAGTGCAAACAAGGTGACCGTATCGGCGCCCGTTGTAGGAAGTACGGCAATAACAGAAACAAACCCGATGGATGTGCGGCTGTCGATTCTCTGCGTCTTGATAGACTCACCCTGGATGGTAGAAACAACCGAGATAGTAGAACCATTAGGGAGGTCTCCGGCTGCAGCCAGTACAAAACTTCCTCTCCATGTCTTACCGGGTTCCAAATTACTTACACCGAAAATGATATTGGAATTACCCTGTTTCAATCCGTCGCCTTCGTCGATGATGATGGCTGTTCGAGGATCGATCGTAACGGTCACCGCGGCCATATCAACAGTGGCAGTTGATGTGTTTATGACAGAGATCGTGTAACGAATACGTCCACCGGCAACAACCTCGAATGTGTCGGGTGTGACACTAAAGCGAACTGCGGCATTGGCAGATGTACCGGATTTTGCTGAGCTGGATGCAGATTTCTTGGAAGAAGTACTGGAGGACTTTTTAGACGATGTTTGGGCATTTGCTAGCACGCTGGTTGAATCAACAGCAGAGGCATCGCCTGCGCGAAGTTGGCTTGAAAGCAGGTAGTAATCGGGTGCTGCACGAAGAATATCGGCGGTAACAGTAAATGTTTTTGTCGCATTCGGGCCTAACTCGACGTTCATCCATGTAAGAACACTTCCGTTTGCAGAGGCAGAAGGGGAGACGTCTCCGGCAATAAGAAATGTGCCCAAAGACAAACGGACGTCCGTGATACGAGTATCCGGCGTCAGGTTTTGCACCGTTGCCTTGTAGGTAAGGCTATCACCGGGTTTGACGGTGCTCTTTTCATCGGTCAACGTCACCTTATAGAGAGTCTCTGTTGCACCTGTGGTTCCGATAGTCGTTGTATCAGCCGCCTTCACCGTACCCACGTTCGCCGTACCCGTCAGAACTGTTCCAGTTGGGATAGAAGGAAGCAGCGAAATTTGAACGGTATTGATGATGCTCTGTCCGGGGTAGAGGTTTACACCCTTCCACGTAATCGTTTTTCCGGTGATCACGCCACCCTGATCGGCCGTAACGAGGTTTACGTACGCAGGCATAGTGAATTCAATATCAACAACCTGGGACGAAGACCCTGCTGCTTTAACAGTTATGGCGTAGATGAGAGACCCTCCGGCGCGTATGCTCGTCTTCCCATCCGTCACGCTTACGGTGACAGCAGGAGACGAGGAGGAGCTGGAGCTGACAGATTGTCCATGGGCCAACGGGGCGATAAGGACACAGAGAGCAGCCAATGAGCCAAGAACAAATGTTTTGTAGTGCATAGCAGGCTATTTTACATATTATTAAAATATTGTAAAGTAGTAATTGCATTTAAAGAGTAGATCATTCGAATTTTGTGTGCAAATCGACAAATTGGGGCACTTTATCGGGAACACCTTTAGGCTCGAACCGAAAGAACTTGCCTTAGTAGAGAGCAAAAGTACGCTTTCGGAGAGTGAAATTTCAATATGGTGGCCCAGACCAGGGTCGAACTGGTGACACCTCGCTCTTCAGGCGAGTGCTCTACCAACTGAGCTACCGGGCCACGGTTTCTCGTATAACAAGAGAGCCCGAAGACTATACCAAAGCGATAAGGATGCGGAAAGAGTGGATTTTATCACCCATCACTCTCTGAGTCTCCAAAATAAGGCTTCACGGATTCTTGATTGTAAGTCAAACGCACTCCCTCCAAATGGGAATATCTGCCCCAAACTGGGCTCTAAGGTCTCGCTTAGCGAAATCCTTGTGACAACATCCACTTTACACAACGTCCACCCATCGATTTGGATCAGCATAGAACGAAAAGCACCGCTCTTTCCAGCATCGACCTCCTCGCCCTCTACACATGTAAGACGGGAATCGATGAATGCTAGGTGCTGTCTAATACTTGCAATGACTGCCGCTGGATCAAACGGATCGGATTGATCGAGTTCCTTCTGAGGCGGCCTGAATGCATCAAGAGCCTCTCCAATTGGGAAATCTGCCATTGTGAATCCATTTCGAATCCCACGCATACCCTATATTTAAATATTTAAATAATTTTGTCAATGGTTGTGCTTGAAACCGCTCACTACTGCCTACATGTTGGATGCGAATAAATTCGCTGTTTTTGGCTCGTGTTAACCCCCGACTTAAGTCGGGGGTTAACGATGATGAG
>JAYUSS010000049.1:0-6808 GCA_043755535.1 Candidatus Peregrinibacteria bacterium
GAGTGAGTGATGTTAAGAATAAGACACTATCGATTTTAAGCAGCAGCTAGCGCTGAAATCATAGTGTCAAAAAAAGTCATAGGAAATAGACGACTACTAAATCGTTATATTTGACAAATATATTTTTTATAGTAAATTGCCTCAGCTCTGTTCGTTCAAACCATCGTTACTGACCCCCATATACCCTTATTCAGGGTGCTATCCGACAATTCAAAAACAACTGTCGGGGAGCGACAGTTGAATAAGGATTCGTGGGGGAGCAGATTTCAAACTCAGTTCAGTGTTACAACTCATTAAGAAATGGATGGATCGACCATGCAGATGATGCAGAAGGTTTTGGCGCTTTTGGCGGTTGTCATGGGACGCAATGGGCGCAAGCCTGACATGTTGCTGATGACCGAAGGCAAGAAGCTGGTCATCGTGGACGTCGGTGGCTTGGGTTACAATTTTCGACCCAAGCTGGGCAAGGGGTGTCGCGAAATTCCGACATTCACTCTCTCCTCGGACATGTGCATCATGACTCTGGCAAACACCCTTCCGACTGTTGTGATCGATAGCCAGCGGAAAGGGTTGCACACCGTCACGATCGACGTGCGGACTTGCCCGAATTGCGGATTACACAACCAAGTGATCCTCGGGATTCCGAAGGGGACGCAGTATGAGCATGTTTCCTTGGATGGAAAACACGGCCATCTCCAGCCCGCAGCGCGATCCCCGTTCATGGCTTTCGGCAGTCCATTGCAACAGGGCATGTCCTTCGAATTGGAAGACGTCTTGCCACCTCAACACCGTTATCCTCAGCGTCGGCAATTCAACGCCTCCCCTGACGGGGTCGTAGAGATCGCCTTCGTCGAGATCGTGCCGCGGTCTCTCACCCACGAACGTCACGCAGACCCCCGCGAGCACTCTCGCCGACAATCGACTGCAAGCAACGGTGCGAACAGCAGGAGCAACGGTGACGACACGCTCAGCAGCGCCTCCGATCTGTTCGAGGATGACGATTCGGCGGGAGACGATCAAGGCAGCAATGCCGATGACTCCGACTCCGACGCGGCGCACATCCAGACCACGTCCGAAGCCATCGGCGCCAGCACCAATGGGGACGGCCACTCCGCTGATCAATCGTAACACCGCATCTCTGGATGCACGAGCGTCGGTTCAATAGTAATGAACGGACGGAAATCGCAGCTCCCCTGCGATTTTTCGCGTGTCTAAAACTTAGGAACTAAACCCACACCGTGCAACGATCCCCGTTTCGAGTGTCCGCTCGTCTGCCGTTTTCAGAAACAATGTCCGCGCTTCTATACCGAAGTTCTGATGCGCGGTTTTTTGACGAAGAATCGCCGTCAATAACCGGTGAAAGCTGTCGGGCGTATCGTGTTGGGCGTAGCCGTTGAGGATCAAAAAAGACGGTTCATCGGATAAAAGCGTACAGCATTTTTCCAGTAAAGGAGCAAGATCACGCTCAACGCGCCATGTCTGACTCCCCGAACCGTGACCGTAGGCGGGCGGGTCCAGAATAATCGCATCATATTTTTTACCGCGCTTCACTTCCTTGGCGACAAAGGTCGGCGCATCTTCCAGCATCCAGCGGATGCGGTCGGCGCCAATCTCATTAAGAGCGGCATTCTCTTTCGCCCAACCTATAGAGGGTTTGGATGAATCCACATGTGTAACGAAGTGACCATCTTTCGCGAGTGCCACTGTCGCTCCGCCCGTATAGGCGAACAAGTTGAGGACGGTGAGAGGTCTATCTGCTTTCTTAGCCTGTGCCCTCGCCCAATCCCAGTTCTCACGCTGCTCGGGAAACACGCCTGTGTGCTTGTACGGAGCCAAGCGCACATGGAGCGAGAGATCACCGAATTCTACAGGCCAGTGCTCTGGTATCTGCTTGGTCGTCACCCACTCCCCTTTCCCTTTTTCGCCGGAATATGTCGCGTCCACTTGAACCCAAATCTCTGGGCGCTCCTGCTCTTCGTCAACCGTTGTCGGGTCCGGACGGCGTAACCTGTACGGTCCCCATTGCTCCAGTCGTTCCCCCTGCGCGAAATCCAACAAGGCGTAATGGTTCATAGTGGCAGTATAGGGATGCTTTAACGGCGTGCGGAATGGAAATGTACATAAATAAGAATGCTCAGAATCGCGCTGAAGAAACACCAGACGGACACGAATGCGTACTGATAAAACTGGAATGTGATGACTGCAGCCAAAAACGTGAGAACACCAAATACCTGCACCATCCGATGACTTGAAAACAGACAACTGACGCACACCGCAGCGGTATAGGGCGAGAGAACAAAAGTCTTAAAGAAGTGCAGGGAGGTATAGGCGATGCACCCGCCGACAACTTCTGTCTGGACCCGCTCCGTAAGAAGGTAATACAGAAAATAGAAACCGACGACGAATCCTACTGCAATGAATACACTGAGCACCCACCGCCGCCAGCGACTCCGCTCCATGGTGTACACGGAAACCGGCAGAAATATGGGCCACGCACTATGAGAAAACAGCAGGTAGATGAATGTCATCACCGACGTCAGGACAGCAGACGAGCCGATGGACAGCCAAATAAGTCCTTCCGTGAATTGTTGCACACCAAACAGAAGTGGGATCGCCGCAAACGGGATCTCTGACGTTCGTTTTGTTTTCACAATCGCCGCGCACCCGACAGCACTCAAAGCAATACCGGCCGTAAAACTTGCAGTCGGCGAGAAGCACATAGGGCACGACGGTAACAGATGAAATGCCTCAAAGATACTTGATATTTTGCCCTATTTAACCGATTTAGATGGAAATAATGATATATTGACATATTAATATATAATTATATTATGTCATACTATCTGCCGAAATGATATTCATACTTCCTATATATCCATGCCTGAAACGTATTCAAAAGAGGCGTACCTAGCACATCTCCGCACTACACTCTTTGACAGGCGGCAGACTTCGCATGGGGTTTATCATGAAAACTCTGAAGTTTTTAATGAGATCAACCGTTTTATCGGGCATATTAATGGACGCATGTTGGATGTTTTAGATAAGAGAACACCCGGTGAAAATACGTACGCAGCTGCATTCGCGTTATTTCCGGATGACATAACCAAGAGTTATCCAACACCGATTGTGGACCCGGAGATGTCTGTACGTGAATTGCAGGAAGATATTGAAAAAGTGAATAAGATTAAATCCATAACAGGCTATCGTCCGGTTGAAGGACTACGATGGATCGATAAAAGAACACTCCGGGAAGTCACTTCTGTTGTTTCTAACGAACCGGATTTAACTATCGAATTGAGATTTGCTGATGACCGTGCTCCCATTATTCTGAGGATTATCCCCGCAACGGTTCTTGTTGAGCTGACTGCAGACCAAAATATCACCGCGGAAAAAGTCATTAACTTCTTCTTGTCGGATGGATTTGAAGTGAACGCTGAAATCATCATTCATGATTTGCTTCCCAAAATACCTTCCTCTGAAATCAAAGCTATTATCGATTGGATCGATACTATAAAGCTAAGCAGTTTCTATGAACGAAAATTCAATACTCTTTTGATCCGTGATTTGCTTCTTCAGCGCTACAATCGGGATCAAACAGGTACCTCTAACTCTCAGAATCTGGTTGAATCACCTGACAAAAAAGAAGAAGTGCGTGAATTCATTTTCGAGTTTGTCCAGTTTCTGGATCGAATCAAGCAAGATGAAACGGGAGGTGGATTTGGAACAATCAATTCCGTAGGTCTAGATACTCCAAACTTGCCCGGCACGGGAGTGCACGCAGCGGAAGGTCAAGAGATCGCGCCTCTTCACTCCATTAGTGCACATAATAATTCACTGCCGGCACGCATCGGTGATGCGACGGTAGAAAATGCACTGAGTAATCCTTACACGTGTGACGCACTCCTTTCGTACATCTACCAATTCGCACATCGTATACCTCTTGAGCACCAGGAAACACTCATAAAGTTCTACGAACGTGCATCCGAGCTGAAAATTCTTTTCCCCACTTTTGACCTTGATGAAGGAGGATTCCAGACAGATATCGGGGTTCGAATTGTCAGCCCCGTCGGGGAGATTCTGCGTCGCATGTATAACGCGATCTGTTTCAAGCAAATGCTTGCAGGAAAACTAAACCACGCAGATCAAACAGGGAACTTTGATGTCGACACCATGGTTGCTTACCCGCGAGATTTCGTTCAAAACTCTGCATATGATCTAACACGAGCACTGTGCTTTTCATGGTATCGGGGAGATGACTTGTGTCGGCAACAGGATAGAGTCCAAACATATATCGGCAACTTGATTCCCGGGGTGACAGAAGCTGTAAAGGAAGGATTTTTCAGCCGAAATGCCCTTGGTCATTCAGAAAAAAGGTTGGAAGATACGCGTGGAAACGAGTAATTGAACGATACTACAACAAGGGTACCCATCTCTTTTCTGCTACCCTTAGAGCCTACCTATGGATTCCCCTTCTTTCGACGTTGCCGTTATCGGCGGCGGACCGGCAGGCATGATGGCGGCTGGCAGAGCTGCTGAGCTTGGTGCTCGTGTGATTTTGCTCGAAAAAAATGCCGGGCTGGGGAAGAAGCTTTTGATTACAGGAGGGGGTCGCTGCAATATTTTCAATGCGGAGTACGACGCGCATCGGCTGGTGGATACATATGGAAAGAAAGGAAAATCACTCTTCTCCGCTTTTTCACAATTTGATGCAGCGGCATGTAAAGAGTTTTTTGAGTCGAGGGGACTGCCGATCAAAGTCGAAGCCGAGCAACGCGCATTCCCGGTAAGTGAGAAAGCGAATGATGTACATCAGACGATGCTCTCCTACATGAAAACTGGAAAGGTTCATGTACGACCTTATGAGCCTGTCATGGGTCTGGAAGCTGATGATGGACGCATCACGAAAATTCTGGTCGATGGAGGAGAAGTGATCGCGAAGAATTACATTGTCGCAACCGGCGGAAAATCACGACCCGAAACGGGTTCAACGGGAGATGGTTTTCTATGGATGCGCTCACTTGGACACACAGTTGCAGAGCCGGATCCGGCTCTTGTCCCGATAACCTTGAGCGATACATGGATAGATGACGTCGAGGGAATATCGCTGAAGAGTGCGAAACTCTCGATTCTGGCAGACGGCAAGCGCCATGCTTCCCGCACAGGAAAGATGCTCTTTACGCATGACGGCATCAGCGGGCCACTCGTCCTCAATATGAGCAAGCAAGTGGGAGAGCTCCTGAAACTCGGTAAGGTCACATTGTCGCTTGATCTGTTTCCGAGCATGGATCACGCGGCACTTGATGCGATGATTCTTGCTCAGTTTGAAGCAGGGAAAAACAAGCTCATCAAAAATAAAATCGGGGATATTGTGCAGCCCCGCCTGGGCTTTGTTCTCCTTAAACTTGCGGGCATCGACGAAGCAACACCGCTCTACCGACTGACACGAGAAGAACGAAAGGCGTTTGTGCAAATTCTCAAAGACATTCCTCTGCATGTGTCTGGGTTGCTTGGTGCCGACAAGGCGATTGTGACCGGGGGCGGAGTGTCGTTGAAAGAAATTGACTTTAAAACGATGCAGTCCAAACTGTATGACAACTTGTATCTGGCGGGTGATATCTTGGATTTTGATCGACCATCGGGGGGTTTCAGTCTGCAGATCTGCTGGACGACGGGGTTTATTGCAGGCAACTCTGCAGCGTTGAACACAAAATAGATACGGATATTGAGGCTTAGAATAGGCTTCTCATAGAATTGTATGTGTATATAGCTAAGGGCATCGGCGGCAAAAAAAGATAAAAGCCGCTCCCCCTTTCAAGGGAGCGGCTTTTCGGTAGCGTTTGTGCCTTGGGTCTGATGATACGACTTTCGTCGTGTGACGTCCCTCTGGTTGGAGGGGTGTCTAGATTGTCTTCAGTTCGTACAGATCGCTGAACTTTTCGGCCTTGATCAGGTAGCGATCTTGGACGTTTTCGCCGTTCTGGACCAGCCAGTCTCCGGCCTCGCCCATGGCGGGCTCTGCACTGTCCTTGGTCACGACCTGGAATTCCTCCGTCATCTTCATCGCACGGATCAACTCCAGTTTCCTGTACGTTTCCATCGTGCCAGGCACGAGAACGTACGTTGCAACAAAGGAATCGGCCTTGCACCCACGGGCGGTGCCGGTGCCGTCAATGGTCACCCAGTCGCCAGCCACCATCTCCTGCGAACCCCACTTCTTCGTGAAAGTCACAGGGTCGCGAAGCTGAAAGGCTCGTACTGCCTCGCGCTTGCGAAACGTTTCTGCCCCAGACAGGTCGACAGTGTTACCGTCTCTTCGATCCGACATGGTCAGTCTTTCCTCTCGGCAAAGCCGGTGTTTAGGTTGATGCTTTGCTCATAGGAGTGTGCCTTCCAATGGAGAAGGTCCAGCTACGGATCGTTTATAGATACCGTGCAAAGGGCTGGATGGAATCGCTGAAACAACAAGGCGTTGCCTGCAGCCGCTAAAAGGCTCGTACCTTCTAGAGGCCGCAGGCATGCTACCGATGGAATAAATGAGCTGCTTTAGCCCAGGGGCTAAAGTTAACTATTATAATAGTATACCTATTATTTGTCAATGTATTGTACGTGACATTCCTAAAAAGTCACAAGTTGGATTCATAGTTTTTGGCAAGGAATAGGCTCAATCTTCGGTGTAGTCCATAGAGGTTGGACTGGCACATTTCGAGGAAGATTTTCATGCTGAGAATCGTGCGCTCTTTGATATTGCGGCACGTTCGCAGCACCCAAGCGATGAATCGTGCGAGGAGGGAATCGGGAGGAATGGATC
>JAYUSS010000050.1:0-6777 GCA_043755535.1 Candidatus Peregrinibacteria bacterium
TGTCTTATTCTTAACATCACTCACTCTTCCTCGGAGATTTGCACATACTCTGCGGAATCGGTATCGAATTTCCCTCTTACCGAAGCGCAAAAGCCGTGACTCGTTCAGATTTTCTCCATGTGTTGATCTGATTGGAACATGCGTGGATGCATGCATGACTATCAGTCTGATTCCTTATTTCTATGTGCTATAGAGGCATGTCAAGAAAAAAGTAGGGGGGAATCGACGACTACGGCGGGGGAATGATTGACATCGCGAAATTGCATAGTATTTTGCGTACCTTTATTTTCCCGTAGCAATCCACTCCTATGCCTAAAAAAAGCAGTTCAAAGCTTCCAAAGCTCGAGATCACAGAAGACGATGTCGTTCTGCAGGGAGATGAGGAGGGGGGTGAGGATCAGGATGACTTTCATTCGGTTGGCCTAGAGGGGGCTGGAAGCAATGGTAGGGAAAAAGGCTTCTCTACACTTGACGCGCTTGCGGCTTCATTAACTCAGAATATGCAGCATGTTTTGGAAACAGATGAGGATCAGCGCATCCTCAATCAGTTACATGCCAAGAAGCTTTCACTGGAAAACGCATTGAGATTACTCACATTCTTGGAGAATGTGGCTCATCTGTCAGATGAGCAAATGGATAGTATGGCTAAAATTGCTGGTTTCCCGGTTAATTCGAGGGCTTTGACTGCATATATCCGGGAAATAGGGGCATCTCAGATGACGGATGAGGCAAGAATGTTGGTTCGCTATGTCGTTCACCGTAATAAACAGCGGGCTCTTTTGCCTGTTGCCCTCGATTCCAGAGATCATGAGGTGTTTGCGGGCACGATTACGGACGCGAACTAGGTCTCTTTGACCGAAAGGACCTGCCTGCTACACTCGGGTCCCTCTTGTTCTTTCCTATGCCCCATTGCCGTGGTGGCGAAATGGCAGACGCGCACGCTTGAGGGGCGTGTGGGAGCAATCCTGTGGAGGTTCAAGTCCTCTCCACGGCACCATTCGACTCGCAAGCCCCTGCGGGGCAATTGCTCGCTCATGGTCCTCGCTTCGCTCGGGCCATGCTGACTTAGAATGTAGCGAGTCGAATGACTCTGAGCGTAGCCGCAGCGAAGTCGAAGAGCCCCGTTCTTTGATCGGGCAGAACCTTATAAAGATCTTGCCAACAACAAAAAACGGCCAACCAAATTTCCTTGTATGAGAAAGGTACTCGCCCCTCAAACTGCGGCGCATATTCTTTCTGCATGTCATGGTACGTCTACATCGCTCGAGCAAAAACCGGTCGTTACTATACAGGGGTCACAACAGATCCGGTTCGCCGAATTGCTGAACACAATTCCGGTATTGGAGCGAAATTTGCTAAAGATCAAGGTGGATTCACATTACTCTATACTTCTTCTGCATTTGTCGATAAATCTGCAGCTTGGAAACGTGAAATGCAGATAAAAGGATGGTCCCGATGGAAAAAGGAAAAGTTAATCAGTGGGGTATGGAAGTAAGCCTACGTACCCTGAAAGCGATAGAGACATTCCAGCTCTTCTATTTCGTACATCGAACGCCAAAACGTAATAAATTGTAACTCCGTCGTCACCATCAAGAAGGTCACAATGGTTTCTCGTTCTTAGTTGTACATCACCAGCTCATTTTTACCTTTCACAGTGCCTTCTTCATCGAAGCAGACATTCAGGGAAATCCACGCGAAATCCCAGAACGCCCATTTCCCATTATCTTGTGAATACACTTCACAGCGGGAATCCGGATATTCTTGGCCCGACTTCAGCCCATAATACCCACCCATACCATCAAAGAAATCCATAGGGGCGCCGAGCATTGAATGTACGGCCTGCCTGGTCATGCCCGGCTGAATCTGATTCCATTTTTCCCAGGAAAATTCAGCGGTATAAGCGGTATCAATATACGGTGCAGGAATAAATATCTCTTCGGTCATACTCAGAATAGGCAGCAGTAATAGCGCTAACACTCCGAAACTAACTTCAGTCCATTTTCCAACTGATACACCGGCGCTCATAAGACCATTAGCGGTCACAAGTTTTCTTTCGGAAAGAAGCTCATATGCATGTGCCTGCGGTACGCTTATAAGAAGATCTCGCACCAATCGAATTCCTAGATGTAATGGACGATGATCAGCTGTCATATCAACGTAAACCTGCCGCATATCGTCGCCATACTCGGTACGGAAGTTGCGCGGATACAGAGCCAACATGACGGAAATCCAGCGTGAAGTAGTCATGATAGCGAGGGGGAAAGACGGTTCTGTCCGATGAAGACCGCATGCGAAAGGCATTCCAGTTCAGAGCTCAGTGCAGTCTTACCCTGTCGTGTAAGCTTGTAGTACTTACGCCGCTCATCTCCCTCTTCCCGCACTTCTGCCTCAACAATGAGACCATCTTTCAAGAGACGCTTGATAGCCGTATACAACGTACCAGGGCCCATCATTACTCGGCCATTAGAATCCTCCTCCGTCTGTTGCATGATTTCGTAGCCATGCCTCTCCTTGAGACTGAGAGCCAATAGAATATGGAATGTTGCAGAAGTCATGAGTGATGAGGAGCATAGGGATTATATCGAACATAGATATATCGTCAATAGATATAGTAGAAAATTGTTTCAGATGCACGAGCTATGCGCATATCAAGGTATTTTTATGTCTATGATCAGTGTGTTGTACTTTGGAACCCCCTCATCACCATTTGATTCGCTCGGGCCATTTGATCTTTTCAGATGCGAGTCGAATGACTCTGAGCGTAGCCGCATCTGAGATCCCCATAGTAAGGCAGTTCTATGCAGCAATAGAACGTTTTTTTTGGCTAACATAAGCCAAAAATATTGATATGCAACAATAGAAGTTGTTGAGGACCGTCGTATCCTTTGTTTCTTTCTCTTACAATCGGTATTGTCTACTTTCTTCAGCACTTCTTCATGTTGCAGCATCCTCCTTCTCCTTGGTGTGTATCGTTCAGCGCGTTGCTGATTATTGCGATCGTTTTGTCGCCTTTCTCCCTCCCCTTGAGTGTGCACCAAGGCTTTGAGCCGGAGCATACGTATTCGACGAACGCAAAGCAGTCATATTTGGCGGCCCGGCAGACGCGTATTCTTACCGCCGGCACCAAGAAAGGCTTATCGGTGTCCAAAGCGTCTTCTGTCCCTTCTGTCATAGAACAGAGGACTATTCCCGCCCCCACATGGCTGAGAGAAGCCGTCATACATCCGACGGAGTCCAAGGATTTGCAAGAGCAGGTGGTACCGGGTGCCGATCTACCTCTTGAGGAAACACCGTTGCCGATCCGCATCGCAGCAGCAGAGGATACGGACGATGTCCTCCTTCCATCATCGATACCCGATGCCGTTATTGCGATGGGCGGGGTGTACGATGCGGTGAGTGGCACGGTCGATATTACCGTTACGGCGAGTGAGGTGGTGTCTTTGCATCTGGACTCGGATGCACAGGTGACGTCTCAAACTGACGTGCACGGTGAAACAACCATGGCTGAATACAATGAAGCGGGGGACCCTATAAAGATTGTCGACCCCGATGGAACGGTGACGTACTACGCGTACGATCCCGACGGCAACCTGACTTCTACCTATACGGAGCAACCGGAGGACCAGGGCCAGCAAGCGTTTATGGGGAGTCTGCGGAGATTTTTTCTGACAGCGTTTGCAGGGCACACAGATGATCACCAGGCCACGAGCATTCGGTACGCACCGGGCGGTGCCGTTGCGAGTGTCACCGACGATACCGGGACGGTGTCCTATGCGTATGATGCAGAGGGGAACCCTACGTCGGTGAGTGATGTGAATGGAGTGGGTCTTACCTATGAATACGATGAGTTGGGGAATGTCGTCGGCATGCTTCAAATGGAAGCGGGATCGCCGTTGGCTATGAGTCCGATCGGCCGCTTGATGGGCTCTCTAAAGTCTTTGGTATATGCAGATGCCCATAATGTGGGTACGAATGCTTCGTATGAGTACGACGCGTTCAACAATCCCGAGTCTGTATCTATCGCGATTGCCGGCATTACTGCTCCTCCGGCAGTGCAACAAGAACCTGCCCAGTCGTCGCTCTCATCGTTTTCTTCCTCAGTTTCTTCATCTTTTTCTGTCTCTTCTTTGTCGGCAGCAGGGAATGATGCCGGTACGAACGAACTATCCTCCGCCGCTTCTTCTCTACAAGACCCCGTACCTGCCTCTGCGGTTTCCGCTCCCGCTGCAGACGTTCTGCCTCCGACTGACTCTGCGGTTTCTTCTTCCGCTGCGGTACCTGAAGTACAGCCTGCAGCTTCCGATGTATCCGTACCTGCCCCCGTCGAGGCTCCCGCTGCGGAGCCTGTGAGCGTATTGGATCGTTTACTTACGTTTGTTGCTCCATGGACGCTGTATGCAGAGGCACAGGATACTAATACTGTGCAGGCTGGTGGGTCGGTAGTGGCTCCCAGTATTGCGGCGCGCTACACCTTTGATGCGTTCGGGAACAAGCAGACCGCCGTCAACCAATTCGGGCAGACGACAACGTATACCTATGATCTGAAGACCGACTTCCCGCTTGGTAGGACGGTCACGGATCCACTTGGAGCAGTGCTCTACGATGTCCGTTACACCGCAACTTCTGATATGCGTTGGACAGGACGCACCGATTCTGCGGGCAGGAAGGAGTCCTATTCCTTCGATGCCGCAGGGCAATTGCATCGTATAATTGGCACATCATCCGTTGAGTACTCTTACGATGAAGCAGGGAACCGTATCAGCGAGTTCGGGACCAGCGGCAGCAACCGCTATGTCTATACTGGCAACCGCTTGCTTACACGGGAATCTGAGCAGGGCGGGACTGTTTCCTACGCATACGATGCCGACGGAAATGCCATCAGCAGAACGGACGCCGGCGGCGTGACACACTACCTCTATTCCTTGAACAATGCCTTCATCGGCGCAGATTTCCAAAACGGCGATTCCGTCCGTTATACCTTGGATCCTCTCAAGCGAAGAACAATGCGCACGGTCATACAAAACGGCGTCATGTCCGTTCTGCGCTATGGCTACGACGGGTCCAAACTTACCACGGTGACGGACGAGAGCGGCACAATTCTGCGACGCTACGTCTATGACCAACAAGGAACGCTGCTCGCGGTTGTGAGTGGCGATGTGATGTACGCCGCCGTGACGGATGGGCAGGGGTCGCTCACCATGCTCACCGATGAGCGGTCCGGTGTATCTCGCCAGGTTTCCTATGACGTGTGGGGCGCTATTCAAGGGGAGCTGCAAGGTGTATCGGAGGTGACGTACGCCGGATACTTCTACGATCCATTGGCGAAGCTCTATCTCCTTGGCCCCCGAGCCTACGATCCGGCTATCGGGCGGTTTTTAAGCAAAGACCCCCTTGCCGGTCTTGCCGACAGTACCCTCACCCAAAATGAGTATATCTACGCATTGAACGACCCGGTAAACCGCACCGACCCGACCGGTCATGCCAGCGAGCAGGACACCATATCCGCTTCCCCTAAGGCTATGCTGCAGGTTGCGAGGGCGACCTTGTCCGATATGCAGCGTGTGCATGAGTATGCAGTCGCCGCTCTTGCAGAGCGCACCGCCACGCTTCAGACATTGCAGCAGGGTGTACCTGAGGCCCAACTGCTGGAGCTGCAGTCGGAGATACGGCAGTTGGAAACAGCAGTCGAACTGGCGCAGATGAACAGGCGCGAAGCCGAGTCGCTGGTCGCGGACAATAGTGCGTATGTAGAGCAGACACGACGCGATTACGAGGCGCAGACCGCACTGCTACAAGCAGAGAAGGCCGTAGAGAGCAGTGTTTCTTCCTCCACTTCTTCTGCGGAGAACGCCGTATCAACATCGCAGTCATCTGAGGGTTTGACGTTTTCTTCAGAGAGCAGTGTTTCTTTATCTACTTCTTCCACTTCGGCCACATCTTCGGCCGAATCCTCAGTGACCGAGCAACAATCTTCCGCTGCAACCGAACCTGTTCCGGTTTCGCCTGCTCTTCCTGGGGAGTCCATCGTGCCTTCCGCCTATAACTGGATGCGGGATCATGATTTCCTTTCCGTCGCTTATGCGAAGAAGGCATCTGCCAAGAAATCCTCTCCCGCAAAGAGCCAGTCACAGGCGAAGAAGCAGGTTGCTCAAAAACAGCAGGTAGTCAAAAATGCTGTCAAGGCAGCTACGATCAATAAGACATTGGTTGCAGCGCAGCGCAGGCTGGATACAGCCAAGGTAAAGCCCCTACCGGTTTCCAATGCCCGGCTGGCTTCCACCGTTAAAGTATCCGCACGGGCGATCCGCACTGCCAAAGTGGTAGCGCAGAACCCAAAACAGGTGAAGACGCTAGATGCTTCGCTTACCAGTGTGTCCCCGCTTATCGTCCGACAGCAGACCGTTGCGTGGACGGGAATAAATTTGGGTGACATATGGAACTCCGTCATTACAACAGTTAAAACAGTAGTAGTGAGTACAGTTCAAGATGGCAAGGTATGTATTGCCAACGGCGGAGTACAAGAATGTCTTTCCACCTGCGGAATTGCGATGGATGGAGCCACCATGGCCGCCGGTGCGACGATCATTGCAGCTCCTGCGGCTCTCGGGACGGCTGTTATTGGTGCGGGGTGTGACTTCAGTAATGGTTTGATTTACTTTTTCAAAGGTGAAAGGATTCTAGCGGGAGCCTCCATGTTTGCAGTTATCCCGATCGTTGGAATGGTAGGCAAACCGGCGGGTCAAGTAATAAAATTGTCTGCCAAGGAAGCGGCCGAAG
>JAYUSS010000051.1:0-22954 GCA_043755535.1 Candidatus Peregrinibacteria bacterium
AATAAGAAGTTCCAGTTCCAGTGTTCCAACGAACATTGCCGAGGGTAATAGTCGCAGAACTGCAAAGGATCAACGAAATTTCCTAGCCATTTCAATTGCTTCATTGGAAGAATTGCATTATCAATTTTTGCTATCAAGAGACTTGCGATATATCACCGATCAGCAGTTTGCAGAAGCGGATGATAAGATACAGCGAACTGGATATCTCTTAGGAAAATTACGTTCATCCCTCCTCTGAGTCTTCTGAGTCCTCTGGATCCTCTGAGTCCTCAAATATACCCCTCCACATGCAAATCCTTCTTCTCCACATGCCACTCATCAAGGCATAACATCTTCAATTCCTTCGTCATATCCGGGCTGCCACAAATGTAGATCTGGCGATTCGTGATGTCTTGTACGATCAATGGAACAAGCGTCTGCACCCGTCCTTTGTGGCCTTTCCAATCACCAGTGGGACTACTGAGGGGGAAGTGAACGAAGACCTTCGGAAAAGCGTTCGTCATCTCTTCGAATTCTTTTTTCCAGAACAGATCTTCTTCGCTGCGCACGCCGAATACTAAATCCATCTTTTTCGATGAACCGTTGCTCATCATATCCAAGATCTGAGACCGGAACGGTGCTACCCCTGTGCTGGTTGCGATGAACAGAAAATCTTTGTCGCTCGTTTCATCAATCAAGAAATTTCCGAATGGTCCCTGGATTCGTACTTCCATTCCCGGCCTTAATACTTTCTCGATCCACGTACTTGCTCGACCACCCTCTTTTTGTTTGTTCACAAAGATCAACTCAGGCTCACCAGGTGACGATGCGATAGAGAGTGCGCGCGTCTGAATGTCTGCCGGATTATTGATGAGCGGAACATCGAACAAGACAAACTGTCCGGCTTTGAACAAAAAGTTATCCGGCTTTTCAAAGTGAAATTCGTAAATGCCGCTCGCAATGCGTTCGTTTTTGGTGCAGCGGAGTTGGTAAGAGGGGACTGGCATTGGCTTAGAGTATAGCGGAAAACAGATCGTCGTTCGGCTCGATGCCGTCGACCCATCCGGAGTATTCCGTCGGTATGACCCCATGATCGCGGATAATCGCTGCCGGTGTCGATTGATTGGTATTGCCCATAACCGTATTTGCAGCGGTTGATAATTGGTCAGCTAATGCTTCGACGGTGATGTGGAGCTTTCGGCCGAATAAATCGCGATTGCCGATTTCGCTTTTCAGCGGACTGAACCCCGCGACGGTCAGTGCGAAGGCAGTAACACCCGATCGGCGGGGGGTGCAGCAGGAGTCGGAGACGAGAACGGCAAATTTCGACATTCTATATTCGACATTCGAATTGTTCATCAGAGCTTCTCGTAACTGCAAAGCGCTCATTACAGGGTCCAGCGGCCAGCCGACTGCCCACCCTTCCTGTATATTCGATTCATCCATTCCCGCATTTGGACAGAGGATCGCTCCCGTGCGCATACCTTCCGGTCGCAGTTCTGTCAGGAGTGCCCCGGGGCAGCTCCCTTTCACGGTGCCGTGCAGCCGTCTAGTTTCGCGTAGGACCGCTTCCATGAATGCCGGAGACCTCCCGGTTTTTATGCTCCAATCCACCGCTTCGTCCGAAGGGATAAGTGTTGTTAGATCAATAGTTGCACCTTCGGCAGTGGCAATCGCTTTCGATGAAATCACGATGATGTCTTCATCAAGAAGTTCTACGGATGAACGGATGATGCCTGCGATATCGTCACCCGGACGAATGAGCGGCGTACGGATAGGAAGGATCTGCATCAGAACGAAAGGGAGAGGGGAGTGTCCATAATAAGAAAGGTATCACTGTCCGTCGTTTCGTGTTCAAGATTCACCGTAATCACGCGCAGTCGCAGCGGCTCTTTCGACACATTCCGGATCAATGATGCATTCCATGTGTCATCAATGCGGAAACTCACCGTTGCATTACTCGGGATCATCCATCGCCGAAACCCTAGGCTCGCATCGCCGACCGTAATGGACGCAAGAGGGGCGCCACGCACCTCATCACGTTCCCACTCTTCTGGAATACTTACGGCTATAGGGCCTTCTCCATCATTGCGGATGTCTGCGAGCCCCCGGCCGCTCGGAGTTCGGATAAGCGTGAGTGCCGCACTGTCTGCATGCTCGACGACAATTTCTATCGACCCCAGATCATTTGCCCGGTCATTGGCACGCATAGAGGTTATGCCCCAGAGCACTAACAGGACGAGGGTGATGCCGGCGATGCGTGCATGGAGCGAAGACATGGGCTGATCATACTACCATGCTGCTTCGCAAAAACCTGCGTTCTGCATAGCTTGCTTGACACAGCGTATTCGCCGAAATGGAACAGTAATCTGTCCAGCAAAAACACGATCCTTTGATGGCCATTTTCTGGCATTCATACTGAAATATGGTACAATTTGTTTACATATGGAGTTCGATCCTCATTCTCTCCATCAGATCATCCAGCGCATCCGACAACAGATGCGTTGTCCTCAATGTGGGGAAAAAGTACCCATTGAATTCCCCAGCGTTCGCCTATCCGGTGACGATTTCTTGTTACTTCAGCTAAAATGCGATACCTGTGATGCCTATATCGTGCTTCATGCATCGCTGCAGGGGCTCAAGGATATAGCCATCGGCAAAGAGCACAGAGGAAGCATTGTGAACGCTTCTTCCACCTTGTGTGAGAAGGATGCAGAGCTGGACTCTTTGAGGGAAATATTGTCTAAAGCCGGAGGTTCGTTTGAGCAGTTGTTTGTGGAGAAGGGGGAGTAGTAGATCCATTCGTATGTACCTAAGAGCCTGTATACGTTATACTTTCATCATATGCGTATGTGGGATTATGATGCGAAAACACTGGGCACAGGTGATGCGGCAGAACGGTGGAAACTGGAGCGCATGATTATGTACGGGCTGAACGGTGAAAAAATAGACGCGGCGCTTTTGCGGAAATATTTGCCGACACTCACTATTCCTCCGGATCGCAGGGCCTTTCTTGAACTGATTCTCTGATGATAATCATGTCTATGGTACACTCTATCCATTCTTTTTTCTCTCGAACGTATGCCACCGCTATCCACAGTACGTGAAAGCACCGAAGCAGCCATCTGGGAGCGCGTCATTCATCCTGCGGGCAAAATGACCGTTCCCGCCGCACGTCACATTGTGCAATTAGGGTTCTCCGATGAGGAGAAGGAGCGAATGCATATTTTAACAGTAAAAAATCAGATGGGGGAATTGACAGCGGAGGAAGGAGCGGAACTTGACAACTATGGACGTGTTGGCTCAATGCTCTCCATTCTCCAATCACGCGCCCGAAAGATGCTCAAATCCCGTCGACGTGTTTCCTGACATTCATGCATCGAGCACTGACTACACTCGTTCGGCAACGTGCGAAGATGAGATGCGAATACTGCCAGATGCCGCAGGCATACGACGGTTTTACATGTGAGATCGATCACATTATCCCCACTATTCATGGTGAAAAGAGTGTAGCGAGCAATCTTGCATTTTCCTGTTTTCTCTGCAATCGGCACAAGGGTTCGAATCTCGCCGGAGTCGATCCTACTACACGCAAGACGACGCGGTTGTTTCATCCCAGGCGGCACGCATGGCATAGGCATTTTTCATGGGATGGGCCATATCTTGTTGGTAAGAGTGTCATAGGCAGAGCAACCGTTCGCGTCTTGCAGATCAACGAATATCTTCGTATCTGTCATCGTCGTGAATTGATCGCGGAACATGTGTTCCCGCCACGGGCGCTCTAGAGTTCTCAATTTCTTGCACAATCCAGTTAATAGAAGGAAGAGGATCTCACTTCAGCAGCAGCGAGAGCATCTGCAAAACCGCTGCGAGCACATCGTCGGGCACACGCTCCATAAATTGTGCGTGGCGCGCGTTCCAGTCGAGACTCTTGACGTGATCTGCGAGAATGACGCCATGGGTTTGCAGGCCCTGTGGCAGCGGTACTTCAAAGGGGTATCCTTTGGCGTTCGAGGTAATGGGGCATACAATCATCAATCCCACCTTTTTGTTGTATGATTCGGGTGAAAGCACCAATCCAGGTCTCATCCCTGCCTGTTCCCGGCCTTGCTGAGGGTTAAATTGCAAGAGGACAATATCGCCGCGTGCAGGAACGCGTCTTGTTACCATAGCTCTTGACCGATAGTCATACCTGTCTCCGTTTCCCCGTGCAGCATGGCAGGTGTGATGGTACTAAGAAGATGGTCGAGTGATCTTTTTGGATTCGCGATGACGATAGAATCGTGTCGTATCTCTATGTCCACTTCGCAGCCGGCCTCTATACCTATCTGCACGGCAAACAGTTTCGGCAAGTGAATGCCCAGGCTATTACCCCACTTTGTGACGCGCATACGCATACCATAATTATACATTGTATATACATGGGGAAGCAATGGTATATATGGCCTTTCTGAGTTTCTGTTGTTGAAACAGGCGTTTTTTGCTATAATTAGGGGATTTATGACGGAACTCACAAACACCCACATCGACCCTCCCATGCCTCCTCTGTTACTGAGTGGGGACGAGTTGTATGACTCGATTATGGGGCAAATTGAACCGGAACTTTTGTCGGCGAATTTGCCGATGATTTCGTCGCTTTGTGCCAATGAGACTGCTGAGCAACGTTCGGCGCGGGCGAAGAGATACCAAGCTGCTTTCAAAGAATACGATCTGCGTTTTAAAAAGCATTGCGACGAGTGGAATCAGCAGTTGCATAACTACAAACACGAAGCGATTAAGTACATCGAACAAGAAGCAAAAACGAATGAAATCGCAGAGCTCGAAGAAATTGAATATTCCATTAATCAATAAAACCTATGCACACATTTTTCCGCTTGCGGCACGCGTCACTTGTTACGGATACCGAACGTAGGCTTATTTTTTTTGCGGAGGAAAAACCTGACGCACACGATGCAGGAGAGAAAGTTGAGCCTCAGCAGGATAGGCCGGAAGCCGAAGACCCTGCAGTGGAGGAGCCGGAACATGCTGAGGTGCAAGGCGATGCTCGTCTTGAAAGTGCCGAGGAAGTAGTTGCGAAAAAGAGACAGGATTTAAATATAACTGATGAAAATCTACGCGATCTTCAGTTACGTGCTCGCACCATGAAAGGATATAAAGACGGGAAAGTTCAGCTCTCGGATGGATCAGAAGTTGGGCCTCATGAATTCGATGCAAAAGACAATCAAGATGCTCAGAGACAACTTCAAAACCTTCACCGTCTGGGTGCCATCACTGATGCCGAGCTTCCTGCAAAACCACAGAATGCGCCCGTTGCTCCCAAGAAAAATCCGAAGGCAGGCCCTCAAAACGGACCTCCTGCAGACCCCGTTCAAATTGAAGCTGATGCACAGGATAAGCTTTTAGATAATGGCAAAGGCGGAGTCGTGGACTGGACGGCGCTTAAGCCCGATGAAAAGGAAGAACGGAAAGCGTCTGTTATGTCCGAATATGGTGTCTCAGTCGATGATACGACGGGGAAAGTCACTGTTGCGAAGGACGAGGGTGAAGCGAAGTGGAATCGTTTTGGGGGAACACTTAGCAAGATAGGTACAGCACTTGGAAAATTTATGGAAAAATTCCAGGGAATGTTTGCCAAGCTGAACTTGGGCAATGGTGCACCGAAAGGCCCGGCAAATAATTCCGATATTATCGAATCAGATGTCATGGGTGAACTTCTAACGAAGGATGTGACAGCACTTAGAGCAGAATTGAATACAAAAAAACAAGCAGCAGTGGCAAACGTGAATAAATATTCACCAGAAGTTGCAAAAAGACTCGAGGATGAAGCCACTGCATCATTGCAAGCATTGGATAAAATGGTAGAAGAAACAAAGAAAACTAGCGAAGTGATCAATGAAAAACTAACTAATGCAAAAAGTGTGATGAAAAATCTAAAAAAACCAAATTCGTTTGGGGACCTTCCTGACAGAATAAATAATGTGACTCTTGATGTGAATAATCACTTGCATATGAAACTTATAAGCAATCAAGGTGAAGGTGACATGGATAAGTTTCGAAGCGAATTTATAAAAATTTCTGGCAAATCCTTAAATGAGCTACTCCCTCAGGGTGTTGATGAAAAGCAAGCATTCATTAAAGCTCTAGATCAAATCATTGTAAAAGCTAAAAAAGAACAAGCTTAACCCATGCCAGACTTCACTCCATCCGCATCCGGCATCACCCCTCCCCCCGTCCTAAGCGGGACGGAATTGTATGACTCCATTATGGGGGATATTGAACCTGAATTGCTTTCTGCAAACTTATCGTTGCTTAAAGAAACCTACGCGAATGAAACACCCGATGAACGTGCGGTGCGCGCAGCCAGGTACGAAGTTGCCTATGCAGAATACGATGTACGTTTTGCAAAAAATTGCGAGGATTGGAATGAACAACTCCATGCATACAAACGTCATGCGCTACAGAATGTGGAGAGTCGTGTGCAAATCCAAGAGGCTGCGGAACTCAGTTCAATCGAAACATCCCTTACAGAAGACTGATGCGTCCTATCATTCATCTTTTTTCGGCACATTCCCCCATTATCCGCGAACAGCGCTTGGTTTGTTTTGCCGAGCCTGCAGGTGAAAAGAAGGAGATTCCACAGACGGATTCAGCAGAAAAACAGGATCTGCCTGATGCAATGAAGCCGGCCAATGCAAGCCTGGAAGCTCCTGCTGATAAGCGATTGGATGAAAGTAAAACAGAGTTAGAGGAGCGTACAGCAAAGCTAAAAGCTGCAGAAAATGCTGTTAAGAAAGCGAGGGCAGAACAGCCTGCGGATGCAGAGATGCCCGTAAATATCGACGCTGATACGCTTTCTGGAAAACTGGATGGAATAACTGAAGCCAATCGAAAGCTCTACTTTGCGCTCCAAAAAGATCCGACGCTTTACAACTTTCTACAGTGGACCGAGGCGGTCGATGCAGAAAGTGCTCTTATGGAAAAGTATAGTCAGGTATGGAATGTGAAAGGGCAGGAGAAATTGAAAGCCAAAGTCATCGATCGCAAAAAGGCGATAGAGATGGCAAAAACAATTTCACTGAAAACGCACCAAGGGGTGAAGAAGAGCGGTGAAAAAATCGACAAAGAAGACAGTATGTTATCCAGAAAAGAAAAGCGTGAACAAAAGGCTTACATGATCGGCGGAGAGTTTGCAGTGGAGATGCTTAAGTATTCCAAGGTAACGAATTGGGCGTATCAGAGGTACAGAATCTTCCCCGACGAAGACACGCAAAAAGCGATGACTGATGCGGGAAAAGTGGAGGAACAATTTATTCTTGCGAATCAGGACAAGTGGAGAGACGGGAACGATTCCATCAAAGAGCGTAATGCGATGAATCGCCTAGCGACGATTACGGACATAAAGGGAATGAATTGGCAGCGTCGATTGGAGAACCTGAACTGGGAAACTCGAGAAAAAAATGAAAGAGAGAAAGCAAATGAAACCTATGAAAAGGATTTAAATGGTCTGTTGGCAGAAGCCGGTCAGAGTGGATGTCCGATTGAATCGAAAGTGACGGACTTTGTTGCAAAGGCGATTGATCTAATGCACAACACCCGCGATGCATGGAAGAAGTGTGATGATCCGATAGCCAAGAGCGCTGATTTGCAGATGACCTCTTTGAAGGCCGCAAGGGCGACGCAGGCGGTGGAACAAGGCTTCATCGAAACGAGTTATACTATGTGGAATAACAGTATTGTGGAAGGAGTGATCCGCAATCGTCATATCCAATTGGGTGGTAAAGACGTTTTGAATCGCAACTACAAAGATGATCTTCGCAATGTTCGTACGGGAGACGCGCCGACGCGCAATGACAGCATCAGAGAATGGTTGAATTTTCAGGATAAGATCAATAGCAATCCGGAAGGAAAAAG
Source organism: Candidatus Peregrinibacteria bacterium (assembly GCA_043755535.1). Lineage (GTDB taxonomy): Bacteria > Patescibacteriota > Gracilibacteria > Peribacterales > Peribacteraceae > JAKQEM01. The sequence continues at coordinate 7,891 of JAYUSS010000051.1, forward strand.
TACAAAACGTTTTGTCAATAAACAGGGTGATCCAAGACCGATTCATCTGAGTGACTTGAGTGCTGCTGATTCCAGCGCATATCTTACGTGGGAAACGTACGGTCGTGGCAAAATTACACAGGAAAAATTCGATGAAGTGTACTTCGGTTCAGCGGCAAAAATACTCGATAAAGGACCTCAGCGATTGAAAGATTCCATAATGCCCGTTATTAACGATGCACTAGTCCAGGCGATGATTATGCTCCTTCCCGCGCCGGAGCAAACCCCTGTTACGGGCGTTTCAGTTTCGGCACAGCGTATTCTGGAGTCTTGGAATGCCGTGAGCAGTGCGCTCAAATCAGAGCAGCCTATTTGGAAGTATAATTTCCAGAAAATGTTTTTAGACGAACTGAACCGCAGAATGCCCGATCGTGTATGTGCCGTGAAAGCTACGCTTGATCCGGACGTCTACACGTTTACTCTGCGAGATGACGATGGGGTGCTACGCATGTATGGAATCGAAAACGGGACTTTGAAAAATTTGAACAGAGGGCAACAGGTACCTTCAAAAAATCCCGAGCAGAAACCCGCTGCAGAAGTGGCTGAAACTATTAAGAATGGACCGCTCAATATTCGCACTCTAAACATTGGACCAGCAACTTTGAATCGTCCCACAAACGCCGTGTTGCATGGTGGGGGAGTCGGTATTCTCGAAGATATCGATGCACCTCCTGCAGGTCCATCCCGCAATGGGGGGAATGCTAGAAACAGAGCGGAGCCTTCCCTTACGCCAGAGCAGGCCGTGGATGCAGCGGAAAATATTCTTTTGGCAATCGGCGATGATGGCAGGGGATGGGATAAGCTTACAAAGGAAGAGCGCAACGATCGTATCGCCGATGCCATGCAGAAAACCGGTGTAACTGTGAAGGACGACGGAACTGCCGAGTTACCGGAGGATCCAAAAAAAGTTAAGGAGAATAAAGCGGAAGGGTCGCGGCTTAAGACCCAGAGCAAGGCGCAAAAGGAATATGCCGGTACGAGTGAGGCGAATAAATCTAAAAAAGAAGCGGATATCATGATGCAGTGCGGAGGCAGTGTGGATAAAGACGGAAATGTGACGATCCCCAAAAATACCACAGAAGCGCTTATGAACAGAGTCGGTGGTGTTGCGATGAAAGTGATGGAATTTTTCGGGCAACTAGGAGAAATGTGGAACAAGGCGTTTGGAAAAGTCACGGGTGCGCCTGCAGTGACTCCGGCTGCGACACCGGCCAGTTCACTTGATTCGAAGATCAAAGACAAGACGGAATTCTTGCAGAAGGCTGCACTCTTAGAGAAGACATCAGGGGATGCAAAGGTCGACCCTGTTACATACAAGTTGGCGTTGGGAGAAGAGCAACGCTTTCTTTTAAAACCTGAACACACTTATTACTTGGACGGTGCTACAAAAAATCGCCTGAGTAAAATTGATGCCGAACTGAAAACAATCGATTCTGTGAAGAAGGGTGATGAAGAAAGGGCGCGAGTTGTCTCTCTGTTGAAAGATAAAGCTCCTCGCAAATGGTTCAAAGAATCACGCGAAACAGGAGAGTATAAACAGCTGGAAGAGGATGTCTTTATTCGGAGAGAACATGGGAAAATTTATATCCTGCAGCAGGATGGAACATGGTCTGGTGCCGCTGAAGCTGCGAAAATTACCAATCCGAAGGAAGCAATAAAATACGAAGAAATGCTCGCTGCTATGGGTGAAAGTGGGCAAATTTGGGTAGCAATTCCGAGCGGTGCAGACGGCTATACTTATTCCTATAAAGGTATGGATCCTTATAGAATGATCGCTAAAACTTATGAGAGTGACGAAAAATTCTCCGATCCCACTACTAAGGAATATAAACCGGAGAAAGGATGGGAAAAAATCTGATACTACAAATCGGCATCCAGGATGATGTTCATAAAAGAAATGGGGGCTACTTCGCTGACCTCCACTCCTCTTTAGTCACACCAGCCTGCTTCAATATTCTTTGAAGAAGAGGAATGCTGATATCAGATTGGTGAGGATTTGGGATGTGTACATCTATTTCACCTCTGGACATAAATTGATGTCTTCCACCTGAAAACGGCCCTTCAAAGCCCAGCAGTCGTAAACGAGAAATCATCTTCCGCCGCGAAATGGGACGTACCTCTTTCATGCGGCCAGTAGTGCATTCAGGTCATACTTGCGAACAGACGGGACGAACTGCATTTTACGAACCTTCAGCAGAAGCCACTCCTCCAGTACTTCTTGCAATGTAGCCAGACACTCTTTTTTTGTTTTACCTTGAGCCCATACACCTTTAAAACCTGGTATAGATGCAAAAAATGGGAGGAGATCGTCAATACGCTCCACTTTTGCTTTGGCCATGACGTGTAACACATACTGCGTAAACATAGTGTCAGTATAGCAGTATCCCCTTTGCCAGTGAATGCAATCGACTATCTATGCATTGAGTTATGGTATTGCACAACCCATGCAAAACCTATACACTAACCATGTATTTTGCATATTTCCCTTTCTATTCTATGGCAATGAAGAATATTCAAGTCCGGGTCGACGAAAAGCAAGCGAATAAGGCGAAGAAGATCTTTCAAAGAGTCGGATTGGATATACCGACGGCGTTTCGCATGTTTCTTATTAAATCTATTGATGTTGGAGGTATCCCTTTTCTGGTAACACACGATGATTTTGAGGATAACTATTCACCGGAGCAGATTGCGGAAATTGATCGTGCGGCGGAAGAGGCGTTGGCAGGCAAGAATATGTCCAAACCATTTTCCACCGTGAAAGAACTTCTTAAAGATCTTCATTCTGCATCTGAATAACTATGGAGATTATTCGTTCTTCAGCTTTTAGGAGGGCTTACGGCAAACTGGAATGGCATCAGCAGGAACAGGTTGATTATGCTTTAGACATATTTGAAATGAATCCCCTTGATCCTCGACTGCGCAATCACAAACTTATTGGCCCTAAGAAAGGGGTTCGGTCATTCTCTGCAGGATACGATCTTCGCATACTATATCTCGATCAAGGTGGCCATATGATCGTTTTTCTCTTGAAAGTCGGCACTCACGACGAGGTGTATTGAGTTTTTCCTTGCAAACAGCTACTTCTTTCCTATAATACCCCTACATTTCCGGCGTCCCACGCACGTTTTAGACGAACGATCGCGGAGGGCGACGGAATTTCGTGTGCGCGCTTCGCGCACGTTGCTCGTTCATTCGTTACTCGTTATTCGTTCTCTATAGACCTATTCTGTACCAAAAAACGAATAACGAATAACTAGTAACCAGTAACAAAACCTTGTTTTCTTATCAACATCTTCCCGTCCGTTCTATGCAATCCTCCTCCTCTACCTCTGCAACCGATTCCTTCGACGCAGTCGCGCTCAGCGTCGCCAGCCCCGAGGATATCCTCGGTTGGTCTCGCGGAGAGGTGACCAAAGCCGAAACCGTCAACTATAGGACCCAGCGGGCAGAACCCGATGGCCTCTTTTGTGAGCGTATTTTCGGACCGACCAAGAACTTCCAGTGTTTCTGCGGTAAATATAAGGGCATCCGTTATAAGGGAGTGATTTGTGAGAAGTGTGGTGTAGAAGTCACGCGCAGCATTGTCCGCCGCGAGCGTATGGGCCACATCAACCTGGCTGTGCCTATCGCGCACATCTGGTTCCTTCGTTCCAGCCCATCCCGTATTGGGCTTTTGCTTGATCTTCCTATTAAGACACTTGAACAGATCGTGTACTTCGCTGCGTATATCGTGATTGCGGTCAACGATGATGCCAAGCAAGAGGCGGAGAAAGAGCTCAATGGATCTATGGACACCCGCAAAAAGCAGGTGGCGCGCGAATTTGAGGATGCAAAAAAGCAATTGACGGAAAGCAATGCCACTCGTGCCCAGATGGATGCTTTGGATAAAGAAGTGGCGGAGCGCCTGGAATCTCTCAAATCCAACCACAAAGAAGCTTTGGATGATTTGAAGGGTCTGCACTCCGGTTCTGTACTCTCCGAACTTAAATTCCGCGAGATGAACATGAAATTCGGACACGTCTTCCGCGCCGGTACCGGTGCCGAATCACTTCGCGAAGTGATGATGAATATCGACCTGCAAGAACTTGCAGCTGCGCTCCAGACTGAGCGCGAGAATTCGTCGGGTCAAAAGCTTAAGAAAATCATGAAGCGCATGAAGTTCGTGAACTCCATCATGCAGGCAGGCATCGATGCTACTTGGATGATCCCTACGCGCCTCCCGGTGCTCCCTCCGGACCTCCGCCCGATGGTGCAGCTCGATGGTGGACGCTTCGCCGCATCGGACTTGAACGATTTGTACCGCCGCGTCATCAACCGTAACTCACGTCTGAAGAAGTTGATGAGCATCGGGGCTCCCGAAGTGATCTGTCGCAACGAAAAGCGTATGTTGCAGGAAGCGGTCGATACACTGCTCAACAACTCCGCTCGCGGAGGGAAGACGCTATTTACCGCAGGAGATCGACGAAAACTCCGATCCCTTAGCGACATGTTAAAGGGGAAGCAGGGACGCTTCCGCCAGAACCTTCTTGGTAAGCGCGTCGACTATTCCGGACGCTCCGTGATCGTCGCCGGTCCTCACCTTAAACTAAACCAGTGTGGTCTGCCGAAAGAAATGGCGATGAAACTCTTTAAGCCGTTCGTGATCGGGACCATTATCCGCCGCGAACTTGCACACAACGTGAAGGCTGCCGAGCGCATTATCCAAGATGGCGGCAAAGAGGTGTGGGATATTCTCGAAGAAGTGATCAAGAACAAGTACGTGCTGCTTAACCGCGCGCCTACGCTGCACCGCCTTGGTATCCAGGCATTCATGCCGACTCTTATCGAAGGTCTGGCTATCCAGTTGCACCCGCTTGCCTGTACGGCCTTTAACGCCGACTTCGATGGAGACCAGATGGCAGTTCACGTTCCACTTAGTGAAAAAGCGCAGGAGGAAGCCAAAAACTTAATGGCTGCAAACCGAAACGTCCTAAAGCCTTCCGCCGGTGAGCCGATCATCAACCCTGTGCAAGACATGGTGCTTGGTTGTTACTTCGTCACCCAGGTACACGATGGAAAAAAAGGAGAGGGAATGATTTTTTCTGACCCCGACGAAGCATTCCTCGCATTCGACTCCGATGTCGTCAACATTCAGGCAAAGATCAAAGTGCGCGTTCCTACCATGGACGGGACCGGCACGGAAATCATCGACACATCTGTGGGGCGTTTGAAGTTCGAAGAGGTGATGCCGAAAGAACTCGGACACGTCACGAAGGCTCTGACAAAGAAAGGTCTTTCCATACTCGTTGCGAAAGCACTGGAACTCGTGGGTGAAGATCAGACTGTGCAGTTCGCCGATCGTATCAAGGACATCGGATTCAAATTCGCAACAATGTCCGGCGTGTCCATCGCATCCAGCGACATCATGGTGCCGATTGAGTACGACGCTCTCGTAGCCGAGGCCGACGAAAAGATCCGCCAGATCAACAACTATTATTGGAAGGGAATCATCACCGCCGACGAGCGCTACGTGCATTCCATCCGTATTTGGTCCGACACAAAGAACGTCGTGTCGACTGCGATGATAAAGTCCTTCCTCACGCAGCCCGAAAACGACATCACCTACGTGATCGACTCCGGCGCTCGCGGTAACTGGGGACAGGTGACGCAGCTCGGGGGTATGAAAGGACTTGTTGCCAACCCATCCGGACGCACCATCGAGCTCCCGATTAAAAGTAACCTCAAACAAGGATTCTCCGTACTCGAGTACTTCATCGCGACACACGGAGGACGCAAAGGAAAATCCGACACGGCGCTGAAGACCGCAGAAGCCGGTTACTTGACCCGCCGTCTTGTGGATGCCGTGCAGGACATCATCATTCGCGAGGATGACTGTGGTTCCAAGGATATTCACGTCATTACCACCGAGGACAGCGAAAAGATCGGAGAGAAATTCGAGAGCCGCATCTTCGGGCGCTCGCTCGGTGTTGACCTTAAGGCAAGTGATGGAACGGTTCTTGCGAAACGCAACACAGAGATTGACGCTGACCTGATTGACCTCATGCACGCAAACAAGATTGAAGATGTTGCTGTGCGATCTATTATGACGTGTAAGACAAAGCAGGGTATCTGCCAGAAGTGTTACGGACGCGACCTGGGTAACAACAAATCGGTCAAAATCGGAACGCCGGTTGGAATCATCGCCGCTCAATCCATCGGAGAACCGGGAACACAGCTCACTATGCGCACCTTCCACATGGGAGGAGTCGCCGAAGGAGCGGACATCACGCAGGGTCTTACCCGCGTGGAAGAATTGTTCGAAGCACGTAACCCGCGAACCTGCGCACAGCTCACAGACATTGCCGGTATCGTGAAGGTGAGTCACCAGGGAGGAAAAACAACAGTGCTGGTAAACGAAGAAACCCCGGGTGAGGATTTCCATCACCTGCAAGCAGGCTTTGAAACAATTGTGAAGAAAGGAGACGAAGTGGAGGAGCGCACCATTCTTGCAAAGTCTAAGTACGACAAATCTGTTGTTCGCGCTCTCAGCGGTGGAGAAGTTCTTTCCATCGATGGTGGTGTGATCTGCGTGAAGCACCGCGCATTGCAGGAGAAGAGCTACCAGTTCGGTGCCCGCGAATCTCTCACAGTCAAAACAGGTTCTCATGTGCATCTGGGTGATCCGCTCAATATCGGACACTTTAACCTTCAGGATCTCTTGGAAAAGAAGGGTGTCTACGCGGTGCAGAACTATATCGTGCAGGAAGTGCAGCATATCTACGCTTCCCAGGGTCAGACCATCAACGACAAACACTTGGAAATCATCGTCCGCAAAATGTTCAGCAAGGTGCGTATTTCCGATGCAGGCGACACCAAGTTCCTGTCCGGCGAAGTCGCCGACAAGGGTGATGTCGACTACGAAAACGAGCGTTTGTCCAAGACCAAGGGCATCAAAGTTGCGACCTATGAACAGCTGCTCCTGGGTATCACGCGCGTTGCTCTTGCTACCGATAGCTGGCTCTCCGGTGCGTCCTTCCAAGAAACCATCCGCGTGCTCGTCGATGCCGCAACAACTCGTAAGATCGATATGCTCGCCGGTCTCAAGGAAAACGTGATCATCGGTCGCCTTATCCCAACCGGTGAAATTTACCGTATTCGCCACGCTGAACTGAAGGCCGAGGCTGATGCAGAAGCAGAGGCAGCCAAGAAGAAGGCGTAACGTGCAAAACACCCTTTACTCCACCATCCTCCTCCATTACTATCCAGTCCCAATCTATGCCTACCATTAACCAGCTCATCCGTAACCCGCGCAAAAGCAAGCGCGTGAAAAGCAAGGCTCCCGCCCTGCAATACACGTGGAATGCCCTTAAAATGCGTCCGGTACCCTTGCCTAAAGGCGCACCATTCAAGCGCGGTGTGTGTCTAAAGGTCACGACGATGACGCCGAAGAAGCCAAACTCGGCTCTCCGCAAGATCGCTCGTGTACGTCTGGTGAATGGTCATGAAGTGAAGGCGTATATCATGGGAGAAGGCCACAACCTACAGGAACACTCCGTTGTGCTGGTCCGCGGTGGTCGCGTGAAAGATCTTCCGGGTGTGCGTTACCACATTATCCGTGGTGTGCTTGACACAGAAGGTGTGCGCAACCGCAAGCAGGGGCGTTCGCGCTACGGTGCTCGTCGTCCTAAGCCAGGCGCTGCTGCGAAATAGTATTGAGTATTAGGTATTACGTATTCTTCACAGCTCTCCATTCTTCATTCCGTTTATGGCAACAAAAGTAAAGCCTTACATGCCGGAAGGCAGTAACCCGAATATCGAAAAATTCATCTGCTGCATCATGCAGCGGGGGAAGAAGTCGACCGCGCGCCGCATTTTCAGCGATGCGTTGGAAGTCATTAAGACGAGAACCAAGGATGATCCAATGGAAGTCTTCAACAAAGCAATCCTCAACGTCACGCCACTCGTTGAAGTTCGCCCCAAGCGTGTTGCCGGTTCTGTGTACCAGGTTCCGGTCGAAGTAACGCCTCGCCGTCAGCAGGCTTTGTCCATCCGTTGGATCCTGACTGCCGCACGTGATCGCAAAGGTATGCCGATGTCCCAGAAGCTTGCACTCGAACTCCTTGATGCATCATCGGAGCAAGGTGGAGCGATGAAGAAGAAGCAGGACGTCGTGAAGATGGCGCAGGCTAATAAGGCATTTGCGCACTTGGCTAAGTAATGGAAAGAAGAGAAAGAGAGCGCGCAGCATATCGCTATCTTGCTACGTTTTTTCCTGATGAGCAGGCTCAGGTAAGAGCAACTCTAAAACTACTTTCATTCAGTGATAAAACTATCAAGAAAGCGTTTTCCAAGTTAGTTGCTGGAGCAACAGCCATTATTCCACAGTACGAAGACGGTGTTTCTTTTCCCAAGAAATTAACTCGGGCAACAATTGAGGGATATGTGCGCGCTGCCAGAGAACCCCTTCGACGCTGTCTTCATCAATATATTACCGAGAGTAAGGGAATTGTTGTAGACATTGCTCGTATAGCGGATTTAAACCTCAGTGATAATGAATTGCTTGATCAGTTAAAAACAGATCCACGTAGGGATGGAATTGATCCTGATGATGGCGATACAGAGGAGGGTTTATAGTGGATCAGAAGAGGAAATATGCTATTGATTTTACCAATATAGTGTAATACACTTGTAATACACTTCCCATTTCTCCTATGCGCTCCGTTCTTAGTATTTCGATCCCGACCGCAACTCTTCGCAGTTTGAAAAAGAAGGCCAAGGATAAAGAAATGACAGTCAGCGCCTATATAGTTCGTTTAATTGTTGAAGAGGAGCATCTGATTTCGGAGGAGGAGTTACTAGAAGATATCGGGCAAGGTCGTGAGGATTTCAAAGCAGGAAGATGCAGAGTCATGGGGCCGAATGACAAAATTGAAGATTTCCTGCCCATCAAAGAATGAAAATATTGCATATTGCGCAGACCAAGAAGTTTCAGAAGCAATGGGCTGCTCTTCCAATGGATATTCAAAATCGTACGCGGGTATGTACCAAAAAATTTCGGGACAATCCTTTTCATCCGTCTCTGCGTCTGCATCCATTGTCCGGGAAGCTCAACGGATTCTGGAGCATATCAATCACACTCAATCACCGTATCATTTTTGAAGTTATCGAAGACACCGCCCTTTTTCATTCCATCGGCAATCATTCCATTTATGAGAAAATGTAGTACGTTCATATGTAGCAGTGAAGGCGCACTTGGCTAAATAATTAGATAGTCGGTCAGAATGTATGATTGAGGTGCGCTTTTTTGCCGTTCCCATATAGTGTGTCCACTATATTTTTTAATACTAGATATGACAAATGTAAACTAAACTTACTGCTAAGATAAGCCAAAATGTCGGTACTTGACCCTTGACAATTTTATTCTGATGAGTATAATAGTGTCTCACATTAATCCACACACATCCACATTATGAACCTTCCGCGACCGCACCCGAACGGATTCCACGTTGAGCATTTCGATACGACGCTCGTGGAACAAGTGATAGCGGTCGAAATTGAACGAGCGGCGCGGTATGCGGGGGTGATACTTGATAGTGACACGACGCATGAGTGGGGTATGCAGGTGCTCGATCGTGTTATGGCGGATGTTTCGCATGATCTCGACAGTCATGTGATGATGCCCGAGGAGCTGGATCATCACATTCACGACGAAGTGGCATTGTTGATCGATATACGGCGTGAATCATCCGCCTCTCAGGGAATGCCGATGCTGGACCCAATGCGCGGAATGAAACAGGTATACGGACGGATGGCCGTACTCTGCCGTTCTTTCTTCGACAAAAGGTTAGAATAGGGGATTAGAACCTTAAAATTCGTTGCATTCACGGGTTTCATTCCGTATAGTCCCTCAGCTTTTATTGAATGCACGATTTTCGCACATCTTTTGTATCTGCGGCCAGGAATGGCCGCGTTGATTCCCCTACAATATCATGGATTTAAAACACGTTCGCAATATCGGTATTATCGCTCACATCGACGCGGGTAAAACCACGACGTCCGAGCGTATTTTGTTTTATACCGGTAAGAACTACAAAATCGGAGAAGTGCACGAAGGGGAGGCGACCATGGACTGGATGGAGCAGGAGCAGGAGCGCGGTATCACCATCACCGCAGCTGCGACGCAGTGCAAGTGGCAGGGCATCGTCCCCGGTGAAGTCGGTGAGCAAGACATTGTGATCAACTTGATCGACACTCCGGGACACGTGGACTTCACGGCAGAAGTGGAGCGCTCACTCCGCGTACTCGACGGAGGAGTGGCGGTGTTCGATGCATCGCAGGGTGTGGAGCCGCAATCAGAAACCGTGTGGCGCCAGGCGGACAAGTACCACGTTCCCCGCGTCGCGTTTATCAACAAGATGGACAAGATCGGTGGAGACTTCTACATGTCGCTCGCTTCCATCCATGATCGTCTCAGCAAAATGGCCGTTGCCATCCAGCTCCCAATCGGTGCGGAAAGTGAATTCTCGGGTATCGTCGATATCGTCGCCAAGAAGGCCTACAAATTCGAAGGTGAGCACGGGGAAACCATTGTCGAAATTCCCATCCCCGAAGATATGGCCGATGAAGTCTCGGAATACCGTGCCGTGCTTATGGAGAAAGTCGCCGAAGCTAACGAAGATCTGATCGACGAATTTATTACCAATAGCGCGCTCACGGACGAACAGCTCTTCCGCGGGATTCGTGCTGCAACCATCCAGAGCAAAATTTACCCCGTTCTCTGTGGCTCCAGTTTGCAGAACATCGGTGTGCAGCTGGTTCTTAACGCCGTCACGGCTTACTTGCCAAATCCGATCGACGTTCCGTCCATCAAGGGGACGCATCCGGATACAGAGGAGCCGATCGAGCGCACGCCATCGAACGATGAACCCTTCTCTGCCATCGCCTTCAAAATCGCCACTGACCCGTTTGTAGGACGCCTGACCTTCGTCCGCGTGTACTCCGGAATCCTTAAAACTGGCACGCAGGTCTATAACGCTCGTACAGGGAACAAAGAGCGCATCGGACGCCTTGTCCGTCTGCACGCTAACTCCCGCGAAGAAATCCAGGAAATCCAGGCAGGAGACATCGGTGCGGTGATCGGACTCAAAGAGGCTCGTACGGGTGACACACTGTGTGATGAAGTGAAGCCGGTCCTCCTGGAATCGATTACCTTCGCTGAGCCGGTTATTTCCATCGCCATCGAACCAAAAACCAAAGCCGACCAGGAAAAGATGGGTATCGCCCTCCAGAAACTTTCCGAGGAAGACCCGACGTTCCGTGTTCGCACGGACGATGAGACCAATCAGACCATCATCTCCGGAATGGGAGAGCTTCACCTCGATATCCTTGTCGACCGTATGCGCCGCGAATTCAAAGTGGAGACGACGGTCGGGAAGCCACAAGTTGCATACCGCGAAACAATCGGTCGCGAGATCGAAGGCGAGAGCAAGTACATCAAGCAGTCCGGTGGACGCGGTCAGTACGGACACGTTGTCTTTAAGCTGATCCCTCAGGAGCCGGGTAAGGGTTACGAGTTCGTTAACTCCGTTGTGGGTGGACGCATCCCCCGCGAATTCATTTCCCCATGTGACAAAGGATTCCAGGAAGGGTTGTCCCGTGGTATCCAGGCGGGGTTCCCTGTCGTGGATGTTAAAGTCGAACTGCTCGACGGTAGCTACCACGATGTGGACTCGTCCGAAATGGCCTTTAAATTCGCAGCTTCTATCGGGTTCCAGGAGCAAGCCAAGAAGGCTGACCCCGCTATCCTCGAACCGATCATGAAGGTGGAAGTGGTGACCCCGGAAAACTTCCTGGGTGACGTGATGGGCGACTTGAACTCCCGCCGCGGGACGATCCTCGGCCAGTCCGATCGTGGAATGGCGAAGGTTGTTCTTGCAGAAGTTCCACTCGCATCTATGTTCGGGTACGCAACCGACATCCGCTCCATGACACAGGGTCGCGCAAGTTACTCCATGGAACCGGCTCACTACGCAAAAGTGCCACGCAACGTTGCCGACGAAATCATTGCGTCGCGCGTGGGGTCGACGGCGGTATCGCGAAGTAACGGGTAATGTTTAGGAATAATAGGGATTAGAATAATAGAGTAATAGGGAAGCGAGCGGTCCTATTATTCTAGTTCCTATTATTCTATTATTCTCGTCGTATGTTCGACTCCATCACACAATCTCTTATCGCTTGGGCCAAAGATGTTCCATTAGAACTCTTTACGTTCGCGGGTTCTTTTATAGAAGAAGTCCTTGCCCCCATTCCATCTCCTATCATTATGACGGCGGCCGGCTCGATTGCCTCAACACAGGAGAAGGCGATGTGGTACCTGCTCATCCTTTCGCTCATAGGAGCTGCCGGTAAGACGATCGGTGCGGTGCTTGTGTACTACGTGTCCGATAAAGCGGAAAATATTCTTGTCGGAAAATTTGGGAAACTGATCGGTGTGACGCACCAGGAAATCGAAGCACTCGGAAAGCGTTTGAGCGGGGGATGGAAAGACTTGTGGTTGCTTCTTTTTCTGCGCGCGCTTCCCATCATGTCGAGTGCAGTAGTGTCTGTTTGCTGCGGCTTTGTGAAAATCCCCATGCGGGTGTACTTGGTATCTACTTTCTTCGGGACAATTGTTCGCGATTTCTTTTATTTGTATGTTGGGTTTACGGGGATTGCGGCACTTCACAACCTGGTAGAGGGCTTTGATAGCATCGAGTCGATGATCCAAGCCGGCATTGCCGTTTTGATTGTGATCGGTATTGGGTGGATCTATTGGAAGCGGAAGATGAAGTGATTTTTTTGTACTTAATTATTTATTGTAAACTCAAGTGGTTGTTTGTCAAAAATAGTTCCAATAGCCCTATAGATTACAAAAAACATTGCTTTAACACTCTACAACGCTAAAATATCCGGGTATTTTGCATTCTTCCCTTTTTAGTATGCTTAGCCTTATTGCTACCGCACGAAAGAGAGCCTCGAAGTTCTCCGCAGCGGTTCTTTCGTTGAATCTTATCCTTAGCCCCTTAGTTGCGACTGGCCTATTCACAGTAGTACCTGTTGCTTATGCAGCTGCAGGAGTTACTGCTGCGTCTGGGGGCTCAGCAATCGATTCGAGTACTGTTGGTGGAGCATATACAACTCTTACGGGACCAATTATTACAGAAGGTGCTCTTGGTGATATCGGAGGACCAAACAAAACACTCATCCTCAACGCTCCTGCGGGATTTGAGTTCGACACTTCAGCCAGCAACGTCACAGCTACCGTCACGAATGGTGCATGTTCCGGAGGAGGAAATAAGACTGTTCAGCTCAATGGTGGGTTAAGTACCCAGACCGTAACTCCAACCACCTCGACTATTACAATTGATATTAAACAGGCATCGACTGGTGTGGTGACTTGCAAAGCTACACTGACGTATACAGGTATCAAAGTACGTCCGACAGCAGCAGCACCCCTTGCATCAGGAAACATTACGAAGAGTGGAACGTCAACAATCAGCGGCGTATCCGGCTCAACGAACTTTGGAACCCTGACGGAAGTTGCTGCGTCGACTCCTCCAAAACTCACTGTCACAAAAGTAGTGGTGAACAATAACGGAGGAACGAAAGTGGTTGGAAACTTTGATATCAAAGTGGGTGCAGCATCTGTTACGAGCGGCGTGCAAAATAGTTACACTGCCGGCACGTACACGGTTGGCGAAGTTGCAGATAGTGGCTACGCAGCAACCATCAGTGGCAACTGTGCTGCTAATGGCTCTATCACCATGTCCGATAACAACGTTTACTCCTGCACGATCACCAACGACGACATCGCCCCCAAGCTCACTGTCACAAAGGTAGTGGTGAATGATGACGGCGGAACAAAGGTTGTCGGTAATTTTACCGTTCAACTTGATGCGTCTACTGTCACAAGCGGCACACAGAACACAACGACAATCGGTGCTCACACCGTCAGCGAAATTGCAGACGCCGGCTATACAGGGACAATCTCCGGTGACTGTGCTGCCAACGGTTCCATTACGCTCGCACTCGGCGATGTGAAGACTTGTACGATTACGAACGACGATATTCCTCCTACGCTTACGCTTATCAAGCAGGTGACGAACAACAACGGAGGTACGAAAATGGTTGCCGATTTCCCGCTCTTCATTAATGGAAACGCTGTAACAAGTGGCAACCCTGTCACATTGAGCGGAGGACTCTATACCGCAAGCGAAACATCGGACCCCGGCTATCAGCCGTCCGATTGGACAGGTCATTGCGCAACCAATGGAACGATCACTTTGCTACCCGGTGAAAGTAAGACGTGTACGGTTACGAACGACGATATCTCCGCACAGATCACGGTCAACGTGACTGTTACCAATGACAACGGAGGAACCATGACGGGATCGTCCGTCACTCCTACTATTGATGCATCAGCCGTTATAGACGGTGTAGCCAACCCCGTACTTGTTGGCGGCCACACGATCGGCGCCAATGCCCTTGCGGGTTACACAATGGTGATCGGCGGCAACTGTGCCGCAGACGGCACTATTACAGTTGCCCTTGCAGACAGTAAGTCTTGCAGCATTACTTACGATGACATTCAGCCTCTGCTTACCGTCACCAAAGTCGTGGTGAACGATGACGGTGGATCAAAAGTCGTTGCAAATTTCCCATTGTTTGTTGATGCGGCACCTGTTTCCAGCGGTGTGCAGGGCGGCTTCACTGTCGGGTCTTACACTGTCAGTGAAACAGCCGATGCAGGGTATGCAGCTACTATCAGCGGTGACTGTAACGGGAGCGGAAGCATTACACTCGCGCTTGGTGACGTAAAATCCTGCACTATTACAAATGACGACATCGCCCCTACACTCACCGTCACAAAAGTAGTAGTGAACAATAACGGCGGTGTGTCGATTGTTACAGACTTGTATTTCCCCATTCCCCACCATAGCAGTCGATCCTGTCCAGGATACGGCACTACCCGGATAGTGCTCTGATGTGCGCCGTCCGCAACTGACGA
>JAYUSS010000052.1:0-2321 GCA_043755535.1 Candidatus Peregrinibacteria bacterium
TTCTATCTCGACTGCTGGCGAAAGGAAAACTCAAGAAGGTGGCGCTCACTGCTGCGATGAGGAAACTCATCACCATTCTCAACACCATGGTTCGCACAGACCAACTCTGGCGAGAGTCAACGATCGGTTAACGAAAAACGGCGTCCTGGAGATTACACAACACAACGCCGACAGAGCGTCATCGACGCACCGAAACACCTGGCTATCCCTCGTGTGGTTGCGTCCCCGCGGTTTTGAATGCAAACCGGGCCGCACTCCGTTTCGCCAGCCTTGGCCATAGTACTCAATCGACAGTTCCAATTCAACACACCATCGAACACTGAAACCCATGCCTCAAAAAATCCAACATCCCTGTCGACACACTGCACAAAATTCGAATTCGAAAATCTTTTTTCGAATCTGTCATTGACGTTATTCAAGACCGTCGCTGACCCTTTATTTGTCCTCCCTTTATTTGTCCTCCTTTATTTGTCCTGACGCTTCGTAAAGTTTGTCACACGTCCGTTTCGGTCCGTGCGACTCGTTACGTCTCCTGCCGCATTGTAGCCGAACGATTCCACTTTACTGAGCGAATTCGTTTCGCTGGTCACACGATTCAACCCGTCGAACGCCCAGCTTGTGACGTTGTTGTCCGGATCGGTCAGCGACGTCCGGCGGCTCAGGGCGTCAAACGCGAACTTCGTGACCGGAGACGTCAAAACGCCCGCGCCGTCCGGATCCGGTTGAGTAATCTGAGTCATGCATTCAGATTGTCATACGCCCACGTAGTGACTTTGCCCTACATTCGTCGCCGTCATGCGTGTTCCATTCGCATTGTACGTACCGAGTCGAAACAATGAGCTGCGTCCCGTTATTCGTTCCCCTTATTTCGTTCCCCTTCAATAAGCTGCGTCCCCTTATTTCTTCCCTTCTCTTCCCTTCTTTTTCCCCGAAGTCTACATCGAATCAAGGTGAAGACCAGAAGTGCGCATGGTAAATAAACTACTGGGTGAGGTACAACTAGCGTGAGTGGAGATTGATTCTGTATGATCACCAAATTATGGAAGCGACCATGTACAATATGAGAAGCTGTCAAACAGAGTTGTCCGACCACATCTTTTTCAAAATAAACAACGCAATCCCATTCCGCATTATCAACTCCTCGTTCAGGTGTGAACGGAATTTCTATCAACATCCAACAATGGCGAAATTCATTATGAATTGCAAAATGATAATGAAATGCGACCTCACCTTTGCTGGGGGGCGTAGAGTATGTCAACTCAATAAACATAAATAACCCTAAGACGTGCAGAACGCAGAATACGACGGCAATTGTCCCCACTACCATCACCGCCCAATTGACGAATCGCTGAGTCATCTCACGTCCTCCGCATATAGCAAATCTCCAAAATGCGACATAATCCGTGTTTCACATAAACAACAAAGGTCCGACACAGACGATCAGTAGAATCGAAACGCTTCGCCTTCCGCCGTGAAATGTCGGAAAACTGGGCTCAAGGACGCAGGACCGCCATCGCACGCGTTCTTTCTGCTTCTTCGAACATGATCAATTCAAAGTTGTTTGGCTCCGGTGTTGTTAATGGCGTTGTCCTTCCCCTATCAGTTCCATATCCCAAAACACCGAACGTAAAGACCTCATGGATAATCGTATTCGCGTAGAGCATGGCCATTCTCTCATCCCGTCCAATTTCTGTGTGGTTTGCCTCATTGTAGTCGAAAAGGCGAGCGGATTTCCCTCTTGATGTCTGTGTTTCGGCTATTGTTTCTATAATATCACCATTAGTTGGGCGCAGGACATCTCCCTCATGAAAATACCATTCATATCGGTTATAACCAAAAGGGGTTGTAAGACCCGGGAGTGGGATCCGCCAGTAACGAATCATTTCTTCATACGTTTGTGGCGCATTCGTTGTAGGGTTTAGGTAAGGCCCCTTTCCAATCATTATGAGTTTAATCGTAACATTGTGCATATTATTATGAGCCAAAATTTCGTCCAACTTCATTTGAACGCTTCTCTGATTAAATAGTTGCCATTCTGGGCTCATGTATACATCGATAGTGACATTTATTCCCATCTCTTGGAGCCCACTCGGATCCCTGCCGTTGGCTGAGGAATTCCTAATATACCGATTCAAATTCGTATCTCCCGCGCTAAATCCGGAAGAATCCTCCGAAATAAAACGCCCAATCTTTGCGTCGTACCAACGGGCGCGGTAGTAGTACAGTCCGGCGTCGCCGTCCCATTCGCGGCCGGTGTAGCTGTAGAGGAATTTGATGGTTGAATCGGACTCCGCTGTCAGGTTTCCGAAGGCGTCGAACTT
>JAYUSS010000053.1:0-2318 GCA_043755535.1 Candidatus Peregrinibacteria bacterium
TATGAGCCGCTCCGGGTGTTGCTTCGCTCAAATCGAGTCAGCCTCGAACTCAGAAACCATCGAGTTGCCTAAAACTGAACTCCTGATTGGCCGTCCTCCGGACCGAGTAAGCAACGAAGTGAATTGATCTCAGCCAACGCACAACTTCTCAAACTATCCGTCAAGGTCAAATCCTAATTGAGCGAGTTCAAACTGATATATAGGAGGCTGTAGACTCGGCCACTATATTTGGTAAGGAGGACACTTCAGCAATGCTCTCGACAAGAGAACTCCATAGACTAGTCTTGGCTGCCAGTTTGTAATTATTCTTCAGTTTAACAGCGGCTCTATGCTGAAAGAAGTCTATTTGGAAATGTGAGACTGTCCAAGCTGGAGAAGGATAGAATTCGAGAAGAGTGGAACGACGCATATATGTGGCACTGTGCGACAGAACACCCTCGCGCAGAGACAGTCTGCAACAGAGCAATACATCCGAGAGAACGGCGAGCCAAAGATCAAGGATCGAGCTCTAACTCGAGTTCAAAAGTACCTGTCATAGTTAAAGAGCGTATGCGGTTGATGGATAGAACGTTGCCTCACTTGCCGCATTCCAATTATACACCCAAGGTTCACTGTGTTCATCATGTTGGCATTATGCGTCCATTAATAAAACATAAAGCTGCAGGAATTTCGGTCCGACTTCGACACGTCGCCTATTCTCATCAACGCCTGACTGGACAAAATTGGTGGCGAACTAAGTTCTGCAGCAACGCGTCAGTTTGGCAAGTATACTCAATGCCACTCTCATCAGTGCCATGCTCTAACGAAGTGAATTGCGCAACGTTGTTTTACTGAGTATCGACAGCTGACTCTGTTATCGTCAGGTGGTTGAAGTCGAAGTGAATCGGAAACATCTCAAAAATAGCGGGCAGTTGCTCCCACCTTGTTTCGGTTCTGCCAGCCTGACAGACATGTTTACGGAACGCTGCCCACGAATACGTTTATTGCCCTTTAAATCGACTCGCCGTGCATCCTAATAACATTAAGTATTTCATGTATCAATAAGTAGCGGGCATACTCTGCACCGGCGAGCTTCCTACAGAAGCAGCTCTTGCGTGCGCTCAGCCCGGCTGTATGAGCTACGGAATGGTCTGCGGAGCCAGAAAATGTAAGTGCATGACACAGCATCTTGGACATAACATGATCATTATCGATGGCTTGGACAAGACACTCAGAACGGGACCAACATTGTCCGAGAAATACGGGAAGATGGAGAAGGACATCAATGGGGCCATCGACACCTTGATAGCCGAGTTGCAGGGACTGAAGAAGGCGCACAGCGAACACGTCATTAGCCACATCCATGGCGGCCTGAAGCACAGCCTTTTGCGGAAGAAGCTGCTCAATCGAGAACCGCTGACCTTGAAGGAGGCGACTGGCGATGCTGTCGCTAGTCTGTTGCAAGAGCTGAAGGAAGTCGAGACCACCAGCAACCTCTATCAACGATCTCCTGAAGAGGTCGAGAAGTGTATTGCGTAAAACATGCAACGCTTTGGAGAGATCAAGGCCGAGCTGCAAGCGCTCTGGAAATCAGGATCGGTAGATTTTGTCAGCCGACAAGTCTCTCTCAAGGATGTGACTGGGCTAGCAAGCACCACCACCGGCATATCCTTCTCGAACTGCAAGTCAGAGGAGTGGGTCAAGATCGGCGAGCACTTGGCCACCATCCCTTCGCTTCTCGCTATTTACGCGGAAGGCTGCGATTCGGGAGACGAGTTTTGCACTGGATTGTGCCGCTCAACATCCATACGGGAGGTACGGTTCGGTAAGTCATGTTTCACTCAGAGAACTGCGGTGTATCTGATGCCGGAGTGCAGGAACTAATCAAGATCCACCAGCTCCAAGACCTTCGACTCGGAAGTGCCGGAGATGAGCCAGCGAGCAAGGTGAAGAATACCTTCACGAAGGAAGGATTCGAGGCAGTCTTGAAAGCGTTGGAGGAGCTGCCGACATTGACGACGCTCGAAATGCGGCTTCCATCACTAAAGAAGATAAGCATTGGTAAAATATCGGGAAATTCAGGATTCATGAACATCGGAGAAAGAGGGGCGCAGTTCGTCGCGAACAACCTCAAGAACCTCACCGAACTATACATATGTACGCAGTGAGCTATTCAGACAGCAACAACATAGGAGATTCCGGCGCATCAGCCATCGCGAACAACCTCAAGAACCTCACCGAACTATACATATGTACGCAGTGAGCTATTCAGACAACAACAACATAGGAGATTCCGGCGCATCAGCCATCGCGAACAACCTCAAGAACCTCACCGAACT
>JAYUSS010000054.1:0-2306 GCA_043755535.1 Candidatus Peregrinibacteria bacterium
GCATGATTTTCAAGAACAAGGGTGTTCTCACTTTGTCAATGTACAAGTCTTTCTTAACTTCAATGGCAACTTTCCTACTGAATATAGATACATAGAAAATCGATCGGGTGATACACCGATTATTCTGCGCGAACTATTTGAAATTGACCCCACAACTTGCGCAGTGATGCACACCTTGCCGATCTGTCGTGTCGAAGAAAGTTGCTTTGTGCCACGCTATTCGGTTTACTTCGTTACCTACTATGCCGAGGATGGCGAAACAGCGTTTCACCGTCGTCTCCGTACCTGTCATGGAACGTTCTTTCACACGGTTGGTTATCAGCGTTCAGACCCACAAATTGCTGATCTACCCTATTGGGTGAAGCAAGGCAAGTTGTTCTGGTTGGATCTGGCAGACCCACGATTACCGCTACCCTGTGTGCCTATAATAAGTGAGACAAAAACATAGGCTAAAATACCCTCTAAAGCAAGAGAGAGGAGCCGATGAAATGTCTCAGTACAAAATAAATACGATCAATGGCAATGGAGCCGTAGCATCGCAACATCTGGATCCAGAAGTTGTGGTACGAGCGAAACGGCGTCGCTTCAGCACAGCAGAGAAACGGCGCATCTTACAGGAGGCGGATGCCTGTCGAGAGCCAGGGGAAGTGGGTGCATTGATGCGACGGGAAGGGATCTACTCGTCGTATCTGAGTGACTGGCGGTGCGAGCGAGAAACAGGTCAGTGGTCGGAGCCAGGGAAACAGCCAGGCAAGCGCCAACGGGATGAACAAGCTGGCGAAGTCGCTCAGTTACGGCAGGAAAATGAGCAACTGAAGGCGCAGGTGGCGCAGGCAGAGTTGATCATTAGTGCACAAAAAAAATTTGCGCAAGCCTTAGAGCAAATCTTAACGAGGAACAAGGGCGTGCAATTGTGATTACCGCCATTGAAGAGCTGTCGCAAGCCATCCCGCTGAGTCTGGCCTGTACGGTCTTCGACTTCCCGCGCAGCAGTTTGTATCGCAGTCGGCAGCCGAAACCAGTGCCCAGCCAAGTAGCCCGACCGACACCCACTCGATCACTGAGCATCGTTGAACGAGATAGGGTGCGTGAGGCGCTCAATAGCAAGCGCTTTGCCGACCAGTCGCCCTATGAGGTCTATGCCACTTTGCTGGACGAAGGCACCTACCACTGCTCGATTCGTACGATGTATCGGATTCTGCATGAATCGGCCGAAGTTCAGGAACGACGGAATCAACTGCGCCACCCGACCTATACCAAACCAGAATTGCTGGCAACCGCTCCCAATCAGCTCTGGTCATGGGACATTACTAAACTCAGAGGGCCAGCCACCTGGCAGTACTACTATTTATATGTCATTCTCGATGTTTTCAGCCGCTATGTCGTTGGTTGGCTCTTGGCTGACCACGAATCGGCTGAACTGGCCAAGGAGCTGATTGCCAAAAGTTGTCACAAGCAGGGCATTGCACCAGACCAACTCACCTTACACGCTGACCGAGGCGCAGCCATGACGGCTAAATCCTTGACGCAATTTCTGTCTGACCTGGGCATCGACCCAAGCTATTCACGACCCTATACACCAAACGACAATCCTTTTTCCGAGGCGCACTTCAAGACCATGAAATATCGACCCGACTATCCCGACCGTTTTGAATCAAAGGAGCATGCCCTGACCTGGGTGCGAGCCTTCTTTCCCTGGTACAACCATCAGCATCATCACCTTGCCCTAGGCTTGCTCACGCCAGCAACCGTTCACTTTGCGCAAGCCACCGAAATCACGACTCAGCGCCAGAACACACTCGACGCCGCTTATGCTCGTCATCCAGAACGTTTTGTAAATGGTACACCCACGCCGCCTGATTTGCCACTTGCGGTTTGGATTAACCCACCCGCTCCAGCCCTCCCTGATGAGCAGGATAACGCTTGATTGTTCGTCCTTGGCGAAGCTTCCCCTCCCCCGGGGCGGTTAGTTGCATACTAATTTTTTTGTCCTTTCTTTAGAGGCTATTTTTTCTCTACTTCTTGTCTCACATTTGTTGACACATTCCGTAATCCCCCTGCGCGTTGTAGCAGAACTATGAATCCTCGGAAGGGGACTGAAGCTCTGCGCAGTGTAGCCAACCTACAGCAATCGCCTAGTAGCAGAACTATGAATCCTCGGAAGGGGACTGAAGCAGCCAATCAACTTCAACCACCATATTGGTTGTACCGAGTAGCAGAACTATGAATCCTCGGAAGGGGACTGAAGCAAGGCAAGTGCCGCGACGACCACGCAAATTGCCAAGTAGCAGAACTATGAATCCTCG
>JAYUSS010000055.1:0-22478 GCA_043755535.1 Candidatus Peregrinibacteria bacterium
ACAGGGAGAGATACAAAAGTACCCGGTCCTCCTTGGAAGAACACGGTCAATGTTCCAGCTCGCGCTAGCTACGAGCGCCATTGTGGGAACACTCATGAGTACAGGGTCTTTCAGACTTATCATGTGGATATCTGTAGTGCCGCAAGTTGTATGTATTATTCTTAGTTTCTTCTTTGTTGAACCACGTATTCACTCTTCAGAGAATACTAATATATTCGCGCACATGAGGGAGGCTTTGTCTCTCTTCTTTAAAAATTCCACCTTACGACTTCACAGCATCGGCTCTATTTGGTGGCAGGGCCTCGGCGAACTTATTTTTTATTTCGAACCTGTGTTCATCGCAACATTATGGCCAGTTTGGGGTATTGGTATCGCACGTGTGCTCGATCATTCTTTGGGATGGATGAGCTATTGGTTTGCAGGACGGTTTATCAATAAAAAGGGAGCTCTAGCTGCACTTATCTCAGCACTTTTACTTACAAGCATTCTTGGTCTTGCTGCCTTTGGTTTCCCGACTGTACTTTCTCCGATCCTACTCGCTTTCACAGCTATCCCGTACGGGGTAATTATTGTGAGCCAGAACACTCTGTTGCAAAAAGAGTTTAGCGAAAAGCAGCGTGCAACTATGGGCTCATTAAACTCTCTCTTTGGAAGCCTGTTCTTTGGTATTTGTGCGGTAGTGCTGGGTTGGATAGGCGATATCTGGAATCCCGTCACAGCCATGCTTTCAGCGCAAATTGCGCTCCTGGCACTTCTTCCTCTTTACTGGAGCATGTCACGGGGGAAATTAAGCCCAATTAGGTAGTTTTGGCTGGGATTGAATGACTTAGTCAAAACCCCTACAATCCCCGCACTCGTGGGTCGGTACCGAAGCAGTCAAACGGGGCAGACTGTAAATCTGCTGGCTTATGCCTTCCAAGGTGCAAATCCTTGCCGGCCCACCATTCTATACAACCACAGTAAAGACAGATTACTTCGCAAGTTCTCGCACAATCGCCGTCCACACCGGAACCGCCGCATTCAGCCCATCCGCCTCCGAATGCAACTGATCGTTATTCGCATTGGCAACCAAGACGCCAATCACATACTTATCCGTGAAACCAACTGCCACCGTGTTAAGGACACCGTATACTTTGCAGTTACCGTCATATTTACGTGCACGGCAGACGTTGCTGGTCCCTGTTTTGAGCGCAACTTTCCAATCGCGCGGAATGTCGACAACGATATTCCAACGCTCAGGCCGGGCATTCCAATCCGACAAAATATCGCTGACCATGTCGGCACTGGATGCACTCACGATTTGCTGTCGCTGAGATTCCGGCGGCTGGTACAGACTTGTGCCATCGAATGAAGTGATTCCGGTAATAGTATGGGTAGGTGCCGACACACCGCCTTCTGCAATCGTTCCATATGCCTGCACAAGTTCATAGAGAGGCATCTCTGCCGCACCAATCGCCATGGGCCAGCCATACGAGAAGCGTGGATTTATCTGGCGGTTTTTATCCCGCACCCGTAGCGGTGTGGGGGCACCCATCGATGAAGCTAAACGCAGCACTCGTTCCTCTCCTACTTCCAAATACGCCCTGATAGCCGGGATATTACGCGACCAAGCGAGAGCTGTACGTACTGTCACTCGACCAAGAAATCCTCCTTCGAAATTTCTCGGCTTGAGACCATTAAGGGTGATCGGCCAGTCACTCATGATCGTATCGGTCGTGTGACCGTTTTCCATGTAGGAGGTGTACACGATTGGCTTGAACGCCGAACCGAGTTGCCTGGGTGCGGCTGCCATATCTACCCATTGTGAGTCGGTATTGCCTCCCCAGTCGATGTTACCGACATACGCGAGTATGTCCCGGCTCTCTCTGTCCATTACGACTGCTGCGACGTCGCGCGCACCTGTCCAGGCAGCGATGGCCGGGAATGCCTGACGGACAGCTTCGTCGGTACGCCGTTGCACCGATGCATCAAGCGTCGTCGAAATCACAACACCCGAGTAGGCCAATGCCTGGCCGTAATTATTCTTTTCAAGGACATCTGTCGATCGTTTCAATACAAGCGCGATAAAGGGAAAAGGCGGATGATCGTCGGAGTCGGGAACGTTGAACGTGACAGCAGGTATGATCGCGAGAGCGAATCGATGATCGTCACTGCCGATAAAGCCGAGTCTCTTCATGGAAGAAAGAACATCGTAGGTCCGGTCCGGGACCGCTGAAATTCGACCGCCGGGAGCGTAGAACGATGGCTTCTGCACAATGGAAGCGAGAATTGCCGCACGTGCAGCGTCCAAGTGCCAGACAGGCAATCCGAAGAACGCATTGGACGCGCTTTGCACTCCGTATAACGTTCCGCCGAAGTTGATGCGGTTAAGATACTGTTCCAATATCGCATCCTTACCGATCGACTGCTCCAATTGGCACGCGACAACAATTTCGCGAATTTTTCGCTTGAGTGTGATATCGCGCTCGCCCGTGATACTTCGCACCAACTGTTGCGTGATAGTCGAACCACCTTCTCTGTCTTTCTTTATATATGTCTTGTATGCAGCACGCAGGATTGCGCGGGCATCGATACAGGACCGTTCGTAAAACCGCTCATCTTCAATCGCGATAAATGCACTGCGTACCACGGGAGGAATATCTTCCAACTTCAGATATACGCGATCTTCGTCATTATATGTACGAAAAAATTCATCACCGTCTCTATCGGTAATCCGAATACTTTGACGAAGCAAAAAATCCCCCTCATCAATCTGCGGCAAATCCGCTTCAAACCGGTCGAGTACCTGTAGAGCGGGGACTGGCAGTAATGTCAGAATTGCAGCCATACTCGCTGCGATACCGTAGAGAATCATAGAGCCGGCTGAAGAGCGAATGGGAGTCAAGTGGGTAACCATACAAAATCCCGTGGCTTTGTGCAAAAGACAAATGACTGTTTGCGAGTCTCTGGCAAAGTTGTGGGTCAATCCGGAAATAAATATCGGATAATTGTATTGATTTTTTGGCTTCAGGCTGCAAAGATACCTGTCTTTATGTAACCATGTCTACTCTCTCACTTATTAAAGAATACGAATGGCAGGGAATCCGTGAATTCCCGCTCGAAACAGTGCATGGCATGCTCAGTGCAGATGTACTGCATGTGCCATCCAGACGTTCGTCGAAAGATGAAAGACTGCTTGTGAGTCAGCAATACGTCGATGTACTCGTGAATGATGGACAGAAAGCGTACATTGCACTGTTGACAGAGGATTCGCGGCAGCGATGTCGCAATGAAATAAGTCGTTTACTAGGAGACTACGAAGCAACCGCCGTGAATATGTGCGACCTTTTGCAAATATGGGAGACAACTGATGCGGATGTGCGCACGCTCATACTCCATACCTGCTACAGCATTCCTGTTGTCTGTGACATGAAATCCAATTTTGCGGATGACTATTCTCAATTGATGCAGGGATTGCGATACGCTTTAGAGGACGAAGCCGCACGATCACTGATTGTAGAAGATGAAGTGTCGCTGAACCTGACAAAGTGGGTAGAGACGCACTTATCCTTGATAACACCCATTTTCTGCTCCGATAAAAAGCAAGATCCTATTCATACCGAAGTGCCTCCATCGGACTCAGTTCCGAAGCGCGTTTCGCGGGGTAGAGTCCGAAAAGTAATCCCGTTCCCACAGCCATCAACACCGCCAGGAAAATCGCCCAGAAGGACAAAGCGAAATTGAATTCCCCGAGGAACTTCGCCGCAATGCGACAGAGCAGCCAACCGAAAAACACACCGATCATAATCCCGATCACTCCACCGGTAAGCGTCAGACTGATTGCTTCGAGCAAAAACTGCAGAAGAATATCGCGCTTCTTGGCACCTACTGCTTTACGAAGACCAATCTCGCGTGTTCGTTCCGTCACAGACACGATCATGATATTCATGATGCCAATTCCTCCTACAAGGAGTGAAATCGCTGCAATCAAGGAAAGGAAAATGGTGAGGCCGAGTGTGACCGACGTCACGATCGCTGTCACTTGCTCGGCACTGCGGGCGATGAAGTCATCTTTATCGGGGTCATTATCCGGGTTATCAATGTCATGACGATCACGAAGAAGCATCGTGATATCTTCCTGAGCGACTGCCGGGTCCCCGATCGTGCGAAGCGTAATGAAGCTCAGGTGATGCTGACCGGTAACCGAACGTGCAGTGGAATATGGAACATTGACCATGCTATCAAATTCCGAGAGTAGGGCGGACCCTTTAGACTTAAAGACACCAACAACCGTAAAGGATGATTCCCCGATGCTGATTTTCTTCCCCAAGGGAATGCTATTCCCAAATAGATCTTCAGCCGTGTCGAGGCCAATAACCGCTACGGATTTTGCTCCTTCTTCATCATTTTCATCCAGCATGCGACCCTGTCCGATTTCGAGTCCGTAGTTAGTAACGAAAGCGCGCCTTGCACCCATAATCATCGGGGAAACTTCTTCTTTGCCATACGAGACCGGCTTTCCGATAATTACGACGGGGGTGCTGCTTTCGACGTTGGGTAGATCTGCGATTGCTTCGTAGTCTTCGTAGGTCAAGCTTTCCAGATTGCCGCCAAACTTTTCAAAACCCGTGGGGATAATATCGAGTGTGTTTGTACCGATCGATTCAATCTGCGTCAGAATATAATTCTGGAAACTGCGGCCCATGCTGACCATCAGCACCACGGACGCAACACCGATGATGATGCCGAGCATGGTGAGGAACGTACGGCTTTTATTGACCGTAATACCTGCAAATGCCGTTATTAAGGTGTCTTTGAAAAGCATTATTCGTATCTGAGGGCTTCAATAGGATGTAACTTGGCGGCAGCGCGTGCAGGGGAGATTCCAAACACGAGGCCCGTTGCGGCCGCCATACCGAATGCGGCGATCACGGAGGGGACGGAAATGGTGAATATATAGGTGGAAAGAAATTCTTTGACGATCAATGCCGCAACAAAGGCTAAGAAGATTCCCCCGAGTACTCCTATACACCCGCCGATAAACGTAAGGGCGACAGACTCTGCGAGGAATTGGAGCAGAATATTACGGGAGGTTGCGCCGAGCGCTTTACGCAGGCCAATCTCGCGTGTGCGCTCGGTGACCGACACAAGCATAATATTCATGATTCCGATGCCTCCGACCAGGAGCGAGATCGCTGCGACAGTCGTAATAAAGAGTGTGAGACCGAGTGACACTCCGCCAAGAATCTGGCTGGCTTCTTCAGAGGAGTGAACGATGAAGTCATCCTTATTTGCGTCGTCATCCGGATTATCGATACCGTGGTTATAGCGAAGAAGAAATTTTACATCGGCAAACGCAAGGTCGAAAGACTGCGTTGCAAGCATCGTCACCTGGTTCAGGTATTTTTGCCCTCTTACGTTTTTAGCCGTTCCGAATGGCACATAAATACGATCATCTGCATTCTGGAAAAACTGCGTGCCGAGTGCTTTGGTTACGCCAACCACTTCATAGTGTTGATCCCCGATTTTGACGCGCTTGCCGATGGGGTCGTTCTGGCCAAATAATTTCTCGCGTGCATCCGGCGCCAGGAGTGCTACGGACTTTGCACCGGAATCGTCTTCACTGCGAAGGAGTCGTCCAATCTCTGCCTCTATACTGTTATTGACGAAAAATTCTTCCGTCACACCCATCACCTGCGATGAGCTTTCTTCACGTCCGTAACTGATTTTCCCCTGTACGAAAATAAGCGGAGCTACACTGTTGATGGAGGAAAGTTTCTTCAGATCATCGAGATCCCGAAAAGTAAGGCTGTCGAACCCTGCCATAACCTGCCCTGCGCCACCCTCTTCGTTACCCGGGAAGATCACCATGCTTTTTGCCCCTAGGCTGCTTATTTGCCCCAGGATCACACCCTGCATACTCGCACCGATGGAGCTCATCAGTACCACCGACCCGACACCGATGATAATCCCGAGCATTGTCAAAATGGACCGCGACCAGTTGACGGTCACGCCGCGATACGCCGTCAAAAACAGATCACGTTTGAGCATGGTTACTTAAGGATGTTTTTCTCTCCTGCTTTGATGCGCTTGAAGTCGCTAGAATCAGATTCAATGAATCCGTCTCGAATACGGATAATACGACTCGCATGTTGTGCGGTGGTCAGTTCATGCGTCACCAGAATGATCGTATGACCTTTGTCATTCAGGCCTTGCAACGCCTCCATCACAGCCACTCCCGATGCAGAGTCGAGGTTTCCCGTCGGTTCGTCCGCAAAAATGACGTCCGGATCTGTCACCAATGCGCGCGCAATGGCGACACGTTGCTTTTGGCCGCCGGAAAGCTGGCTGCTTAAGTACTCTGCACGATCACCCAGACCCACTAGCTGAATCGCTTTTTCCGCTCTCCCCAGTCGTTCCCGTGCATGGATAGTCGGATGATAGAGCAATGGAAGCAGGACGTTTTGAAGCACCGTTGTACGAGGAAGCAGGTTGAAGGATTGAAACACAAAACTCACACGTGTCGCGCGAATACGCGCAAGCTCATCATCATTGAGCCGTTCCGTCTCTGTTCCCTGGAACAAATAATTCCCCCCTGTCTGGTTATCCAAGAACCCGAGGATATGCATAAGCGTTGATTTACCAGATCCTGACGGCCCCATAATCGCAACGAATTCCCCGCGCTCAATTGTCAGGTTGATATCGTGCAAAACAGGTGTTTCAATCCCATCATTGAAGTAGGACTTATTCAGATGTCGTATTTCAATCAGGGATTTCAATGGATTATCAGGTGTATTCATGGAAGGAAACAAGTAACAAATAACAAATAAACTGTTATTTCTTCTCTAATACAATAACAGTCTCTCCCTCTTGAATGCCCGTGACCTGCACAAGTCCCCCAACCCCTTCGAGTCCGGTTACGACATCGCGTTCTTCCACGGTACCGTCTTCCTTCATAATACGAATGTAGGTCGTTCCATCTTCCCGCTCCAAGACGCAGCGAAGCGGAACGCTTACAACACCTTTTTCGGTCCCTGTGACAATTGCCGCATCACCGGTCATACCGATTTTCAGTTCATCATGCGGGTAGGCGAAGTCGAGTCGTACACGGTACTTGGGAACTCCATCACGATCCGTAGCTGCGCTATCCACGTCACTCACATGCAATCTAAAATTCGTTCCGCGGAACGCATCAAGCTCAATGGACCCGGTCTGTGTCACGTATACCTTCGGAACGTCAATTTCTGAGACGTACATCTCGATGCGATACGGACTGTTACCGAGCATCGTAACGGCTGCGCCACTTGGCGTGAATTCACCGGGCTTCACATTCATTTTGGTAATACGACCCGCAATCGGTGCAGTCAAAACCGTGTTTGAGTAATCAGCCCGTGTACGGGCAAGGGCGGCACGAGCCTGGTTCACGTTTGCTGTAGCAGAATCGACATCACTTTTGCGTGTAGGAGCTTTCTTAAGTTGAAGCTGTGCTAGAGCGATCCTTAAGGAAGCTTCGTATGAGGCAATATCGCTCGTCGCCCTGTTCATGGAACCTTGTGCCGACGTGACACTAGATTCTTCGGCCGCAATTTGTGTCTGGTAGCTGGCCGATGCATTACGAAGGCTTGATCCTTCACCATCCAATGTATTAAAGGATGTCTGGAGCGTCGAACGTTCTGCCGTCAGCTCGCTCTTGTATCCCTGCTTGGCAGATTCTGTAAAGGAACCACCTACGGGCAATTCGCTGATGGTGATGAACAGCAGATTGATGACGGACAGCGCCTGATTCACTCCCAAGCGCGTTGCATTCAATGCCGCGAGCGCTGCCTCGTAATCGGCAGGAGACGTTTGCCCGAATAGTGATGTGATTTTTGTATTAGCTTTCTGGATTGCAGCATTGATATCGGAATAATCCGATGATTCAAACTTCGTCATCGCATCAATCACATCGTTGTTATTCATGATATCTTTTGCGGTAGACAGCGAATTTTGGGCTGTCGTAAGCTCTTTGGTAATGGCACTTGCGGCATTCGTGACGTCTCCGGCTAAGCTGATACGAGCCTGGTCGCGGAGTGCTTCCAGTTTATCCTGGGACTTCTCGTAAGATTCTTCTGCAGTTTCCAGTGAAATCTTTGCGGTCTCGAGTGCAGCCTGCTTGCTTGCAACTTCTGCTTCGGAGACTGCAATATCTTCGGGACGCGTTCCCTCCAATTTTGCACTCAAGTCAGCTTGAACTTGCTGAAGCCTGGCTGCGGCGGATGCAATGTCTGCGGACAGGTTACCGGCTTTCAGGACTGCCAGCCGCTGACCCGGGGTGACGATGTCCCCTTCCCTTACATATACCTGAGCAACAACTCCTGCTGTTGCAAACTGCAACTCAAGATCGCGCTCGGAAATAACGGTTCCCACTGCCTCGACTGTCTGCTCAAGGTCTCCGCGCTTTGCGGTGTCCGTAATGTACTCGGGCACTGCAGGTGACAACGCAAAAATAAGGACAAAGGTGAGCGGCACAAGAATGAGCAGAGCTATAAGAACTCTCCATTTGTAACGGAGTAGAAAGTCGACGATGCGCTTGAGGATGGACATAGACAAAGGGAGATATCAGGTAAAAAGATTACTGAACTGAATCGTGTAGTAGAGCATCATGCAGACTTGTCAGAACTCTGGCAAAATCCGTCCTATCTTTGGGGTTTAATAGTAATAAGACGTCTTTCATGGCTTTGGATTGCATCTTCATAGTAGCCTGAATGGCAGTTTTCCCAGCAGGAGCCATACGTAAACGTACGAGTTTGCGATTAAGAGGATCGGTCATGCGAATAACCCACTTGATCCGAACAAGACGATTGACCAGCGATGTTGCAGATGGAGAGGTGATACCAAGATGCACCGCAAGTTCCTTCATGGTCATGCGGTCGTGTTCACTGAGAATAAACATCGCAAATATCTGCTGTGGATTAATTGGCGGACGGTTTTGAAAACAGAAGATGCGTTTATGCAGCAACTTCCCGGTTTTCATCCAGAGTGTTGCAATCTCTCCGGTTGTGTCTTTTGATGAAATCATAATGATTAGAGTGTCTAAGTGTATGGATAGCTAAGTATTGTGTCAAGAGTGTAGGTATATGACAAAGCGCTGTCTCCGCGCCTGCCCGTCCGTAGCCGATCTTGCCCCTCGTAGCCTTGGCGTAGTGGGGAGGCGAAGGTGGGAGTGGAGACGAGGGGTCACTATTACACGCTGAACCTTAGGCCAGAGATGGCTTCATCGCCGTCCACGCCTTTTCTATCGCTTCATTGATCGGGAGTAATTGAATCCCTTCTGCTTCAATTTTAGCAATGTTAAGCATACAGTTACTACGCGCTGCTTTACTGACTGAGGCAAGATCCGCTGCATGTAGCCTTTCCACAACATGGGACGGGTCAACGATTTTCTTGTAGGAATCAATGATGTCGTACGGGGACATCATGCCAGGGTTCACGATGTTATAGATCCCGGATTTGCGACGTTCAATAAGCACTGATGCTGCCTTCAGGAAATCCGGCAGATACGTGAGTGAGTTTTGCACTTCGTTTACCTTTGCAAACTTCCGGATCTTCATAAGGAGACTCCGATCATTTGTGCTGTCATCAAACGGCATCCGCAGACGCAGGATTAGCACATCAGGAAATTCTTTGAGAATTTGTTCCGACCATATCTTACTGCGGGAATAAAAACTGCCGGTAAAGTTAGGTGTGTCATCCTCGGTGTAACCGCTGCCGCCATTGTCCCCGGTGTAAATGCAGCCCGAACTCAAATGGACCCAATAGATGCCACGAGCTCTGCATGCTTCCAGCAGAACCAGGGGTCCTGTAACGTTTGCATGGATCGTCTCTTCTTTGTGATCCTCACACCAGTCGACATTTGGCCGGCCGGTTTTGCCTGCTGCGTTAATGACAAGGTCCGGCTTTTCCGCGTCCAGAAGGGCGGAAACAGCTGGCGCATCGGCAATATCGACCGACGGACAAACAGCATCCGGGTAAAGGGACAGGAATTGTGTCCCCAGATAGCCTTTAGAACCGAAAAGTACGACTTTCATAGACTGATACTAAACGAAAATGTCCCGCCACGTAAGTCAGGACGTCTTGAATAATAAAGGGACGAGCAGGCCTTTTTACTAAAGCAAAACAGCGGTATACTTACTGCCGATGCCCCGCAAACGACGAAAGAAGCGGTCCGCGCGCAGGAAGAAGGCCGAGACAGACGTACTGGCCCTCGAACTAAACCCGGAAACAAAGCGGATGATCAGCGGGATCATCCAAATCTGTGGCGCCATCCTGCTTTTTTTGGTGCTGCAGGATAACGCGGGAACCTTGGGTGAAAGTATTCACGATGTTCTGCGCTTCTTTTTTGGTGCCTGGGGAATGCTGTTCCCGTTCTTTCTTCTGGCATCGGGCGTCCTCCATTGCTTTGGAGCGGGGAAGTTCGAGCTAAAGAGGAGCCTTGGCCTCGTCGTCTGTCTCTTGTCCTTTTTAGGAATCATGCACATGGGTGTCCCCGTCGAAGAAATTGGACCAAGACAACAAGAACTTGCCGGAGCAGTCGGATTCATGGTTGTCCTGCCGTTCAAGCTCTTTTTAAGCAGTGCAGTCGGGTACACGGTGTTGAGTGCCGCCTTCCTTATAGGGCTCTTCCTTGCGTTTGAACCCGACCTGACTTGGGTAAGCGAACTATTCAGCTCTGGCAACCACAGGCCAATGGAAAAAAAGCAGAGGGCATCGCGCGCTCAGACTGCCGTGGAAGATGAAGATGAAGATCATCTGCAAATGGACTTAGTGGAAGATGCTGATGATTTGGAGGAAGAGGCAGAACTCAATATTGTTCGCCCAGAATATGCACAACGGATGATGAAGAATAAGGCAGAGAAGCTTATTAAAGAAAAAATGAAGCGACGCGCCGATATATTGGAAATGAAAGACACACGTTTCGAAGAATGGACATTCCCGGCGCTCGACTTACTCGATGACTCCCAAACGAAAGTATCTGTTGATGATAAAGAGCTGAAAATGCAGGCAAGACGTATCGAAGAAAAGCTCAAAGAATTCGGTATCGAGGTAAAAGTGCGCGACGCCCGACCCGGCCCAACAGTCACGCAATTTACGTTGCAGCCGGAAGAAGGTGTGAGGCTGAGCTCGATCGGGAACCTTAAAGATGATCTCTCTTTGGCGCTTGCCGCACAGAGCCTGCGTATTGAAGCGCCGATCCCCGGTAAGTCATTGGTTGGCATAGAAATGCCAAACTCTAAGCGCACGATGGTGCATTTGCGCGAAATTCTTGAAAGCACACAGTTTCATGAGAATGAATCCGCATTGGCTTTGCCACTTGGCCGTGACGTATCGGGTGAATCGATTGTGGCCAGCTTGGAAGACATGCCACATTTGCTGATTGCCGGTGCCACCGGCTCCGGTAAGTCCGTCTGTATGAACGTTATCTTGACGTCACTCTTGTACCAGAATGCGCCGCATGAGCTGAAGTTTATTCTGATTGACCCGAAGCGCGTGGAGTTGATGCCCTATAACGGCATTCCACATCTGCTCACGCCGGTCATCACCGAGTCCGATAAAGCACTGCAGGCGCTTCGCTGGGCTGTTGCGGAAATGGGACGTCGCCTGCACCGATTCAGTGAGCAAGGAGCTCGTAATATTACTGAGTACAACGAGAAGCAAACCGACGAAGCGAATTTACTCCCGCGTATTGTCGTAGTTGTCGACGAGTTAGCCGACCTTATGATGCGCCAGTTTAAGCGCGACACCGAAACCATGATCGTACGTATCGCGCAGATGGCACGCGCCGTCGGTATGCATTTGATCATTGCCACCCAGCGCCCAAGCGTCGACGTTATCACCGGTCTTATTAAAGCAAACATCCCTACACGTATTGCGTTTCGCGTGGTCAGCTCCGTCGACAGCCGAACAATCATCGACTCTATTGGGGCCGAAGATCTGCTCGGCAAAGGAGACATGCTCTACATGACGGCAAATACCGCCAAGCCCGTTCGTGTGCAGGGTATCTTCATTTCTACCAAAGAGATCGAACGCGTCATGAATGCCGTGAAGATCGCCGGAGGCGGCCGCATCACGGAGCAGATTGGACTCGCGGAAGATGACGAAGATACGGCGCATGATGACACGGTCCTCGGTTCCTCTCATCAGATTGATTTGAGCGCGGATGATAACGGCGGAGATGACTTGTTCTTCGATGCCGTACGTGTCGTACAAGCGAGTGGCAAAGCATCTGCCAGCCTGCTGCAGCGTCAATTAAAAGTGGGTTACGCACGTGCTGCACGGCTCCTCGACATCATGGAAGAGAAAGGCATCTGCGGCCCTGCAGACGGCGCTAAGCCTCGCAAGGTCTATATTGAGCAGATGGCGGGTAGCCCGAGTCAGATCGATAACAATTATTGACATAATTTGTTCAAAAGTGTTTAGTGATACGTATTATCACAGTTCTATTGAAAGAGCTGAATTCCGCTACACATATGCCTCCAGAACTTCCCGCCGATGTGAACCAAGACGATGAAGTCGTTAAACCTCGCAAAGAAAAGATGAATGTCGATGTGGTTCTTTGTAACTTTCGGGACGCATTTGAAGAGGATCCTTTACAGGCCGCCGACATGCTTCTTGATCTTGTCCATGATCCTGTCACCTGCCTCGCTCGACAAAGTTTTCTTCGAGTTGTTCGAACAGAGTCTGCTGACTTACGAGCTGCATTGTCTGATGTGGTAAAAACTGAAATCAAAGTTGAGGATTTTCTCCGGGAGCTATGGTGGATAGCAACAGAGCAACTGCCTGAAGCAATTCAACAAAAAAAAGCTGACATTCAATTACTTGGTGAACTTGCTCACAACCCAGATGCGCTTGAGCTTGCTCATCATGCTGCACTGCAGGGATCTTCGGTGCTCAGAGCAATGATTGACGTACACCAGAGTAAGACATGGAATTGGCTCCGCAATCAAGTCAAAGCAGGTAATTTGCGACAATATGCTCAAACAGATGTTGGAGCATGGAAGCCAAACCAGGACCCAAGTGAACTTGTAACAGGCCCAGATTACGGAAATATAAGAACTGCCGGCGCAGAGCGTTGGATGGTTCCGCAAGAGCTCGTTACAATTACATTTGTAGATGCTGACTAATCAAGCATGTTGAGCGTAGTCCAAGTACACTGGTTCTATGAGATTCCTGATCGGAACCGGCAATAAGGGAAAGTTTCTGGATATGAAAAGTGCTTTAGCAGATCTACCTCTAGAATTGTTCCAGCCATTGGACCTGGACATTTTTGATGAGCCAGAGGAAACGGGCACAACATTTGGAGAGAACGCTATACAGAAAGCACGATTCTACTTCGATCAATCCAATCACATGCCGACACTTAGCGACGACTCCGGCATTCTGGTCGAAGCACTGCAAAATGAACTCGGGATCCACACACGTCGTTGGGGTGCGGGGAAGCAAGCATCGGATACTGAGTGGATAAAGCACTTCTTGCAGCGAATGAGCATCGAGCCAAATAAGCGTGCTCGCTTTGTTTGTTGTCTTTGCTATATGGATGCAGATGGCAACGAACACCTGTTTGAAGGTGCATGCGATGGAGTGATTACCGAAGCGCTTGAAGCTGACTATTTGCCGGGACTCCCGATCGCAGCCTGCTTTAAACCTGAGGGAGCAAATCAGGTATATGCAGCGATGGGGCTGGAGGGGAAGAATCAATGGAGCCACAGAGGGCGAGCGATGCAGAAATTTATCGACTACCTAAAAGAGATTTAGCCCTAACAGATGATCCCCTACTTGAACACATTTATTATACATCTAGAGGGGTGAAGTCCAAGTTCTGGATCTTTGCCCAGACAGCCTTTATAAGACCTCTGAGATCATCTTTTTCTGCATCGGTTATCACAAAATCGCGACGGATAGCCTCTTCGCCACGCTCCCCGATGAACTCGAGTGAAAAGGACTGTGGTACCAGAAGCGCCTCTCCCTGCTCGAGCAGGATCGCGTAGAACACAAGCTGTCGGAAGTAATCTCCGTCGACCGTATGCGATACGACACCGGCATCCAATCCTCCGCGAATTTCCCCCGGAGCTTTCGGCCTGCCTGTTTTATAGTCGATCACGATGGCATCTCCGGACGTCGCGGAAAACAGATCGATGCGATCAATTTTCCCTTTTAACGGAATACTGCCAAGCATTGCGCGATAGTCTCGCTCAACAGCATGAATAAACGGCTGTTGTCCTTCCAAACGAGACGCAAAGTAGGGAGGCAGCGCACTATTGGCATGCGCAAGTAGGTCAAAACGCTGCTTTTCGGTGAGGATGTTTTTCTCGTTTAAGTGCCACTCAAAGGCCGTCATGAACTCCGAAAATCCAAATGGTTCTTTTGTTTGAACCGCCTCCGCCCATTTGCGTAGCGCCCAGTGAACGGCACTTCCGTACCCGAGTGCGCGGAGCGAGTTCTCACTGAGTTCCTCTGGCTGGTTTAAAAGCTGTACACGCATGAACTCTTTCGGGTTATCCAAAAACCGCGTCAGAGAGCTGGGAGACAAGGCAAACGACTCCAGCTTCTCACGCAGATATGCTTCCAGTTCAGCATCCAGTTCTCTGTCTGGGGTATACAAAAGAAGGGAGCATTTTTCGGGATTAGTCGGAACTGCATCTTCCTCGGGTAACGGGCCCGCCTCTGCAAAGAAAGCTGATGGAGAGACGGTACGCGCTCGTTCACCGACGGAAAACTCCTTCGGACACAGCATGATTAATTCGCGCTCGGCCCTAGTCATAGCCACAAACGCAACACGACGCTCGTCCTGATGCTTCTCGAATTTCTTCTGGTCGCTCTCCCACCCAAACAGAAGATCCTCAGGAATAGCAAGCTGCGAAGGGTTACGTCTCTCGTCCCAATGCCCCTCACGAAAGGCACTGAGAATAACCGTATGGAATTCCAGACCTTTGCTCTGATGTGCAGTGAGTAACCGAACACCGGATTTCACAAGATGCGGGAGCTGGTATGTAAGACGAATCTGCCCGTATTCTTCGTCTGCGTAATACCGTAAATCGTGCAGGAATTCACGGAGAGTGAGATACGGATGATCGAGACAGCGCTGTTTCACGTACTGGAAGAATGCTTCGATCACTGCCAAGTCCAGCGGATCCATTTCTGGCGCGGCTTTAGAGATGCCCGATCGGCGCAGCACATGCTCCACAGTCTCGAGCACGGAAAATGCATCCTGTTCGAGACGAAGGGCAAGCAACGTGTCCCGTGCATGTATGAGTGCATCACGGTTTGCGAGGACCAGATCGGATTCCTCCAGACCCAGCATGACGTCCATGGCTTTCTTTTTGTCTGCTCGGGCAGAAGCGATAACTCGCGCTATATCGGCGGGGTGACACCCGAAGCAGGGACAGACAATTGCATGCAAGAACGCATCGTCATCGGCTTTTTCCAGGCTCTGCAGTATCAGCACTGCTTGCCGGACGATCGTATGAGCAAGGAGATCTGCTTTTCCCTCAAGAACGACAGGGATGTTTCGTGCGCGGAGCACATCGTAGATCGGACGCAGTTCACCGTTTGTCTGCACAAGCACGGCAATATCTTCGGGGAGTACCCCATGCTTAATCCGCTCCTCTGCTATATCGGCAATCACCCATGGCTCTGCGGCATCGGATGGTGGACGGAGTAGCAAAGGCTGAGTGCCGTCTTCCCCGGTTGCCGATATAAGATCTTTGACGAGCCCGGGAATGCGTCCAATCAACCGCTCGTCATTACGAGTGATAAGCCTGCCGGCTGCATCGAGGATCTTCTGCGTGGAGCGATAGTTCACCGTCAGAACAATAACCGGCGCTTTAGGGAAGCGATCCCGGAATGATAGCATGTGCTCGAGGTTTGCCCCTTGGAAGCGGTAAATAGCCTGATCATCATCACCGACCAAAAAGAAGTTTGGGTCATTGGGGGAAATATCGTAGGTCGTGAGACGTTCGATCACCTTCCATTGAGCGCCGTTGAGATCCTGAGCCTCATCGACAAGAATATACTGGTACCTCTCTTGGAGCCCTTCCAGAAGCCATTCTTCTTCGTTTAACGCTTTGATGACTGTCAGGATCATATCGTCGTAGTCATACAGTCCTTTCGCTGTCAGGAATTCGCTATACCTGCGAAAGAGATCTACGAAATCCCGGAATTTACGAGCCTGGAGCAGGTTTTTTTGGTGCTGCTTTGTTCCTTCTTTGCTCTTACTTGCCATCAGCTCGTCATAGTCATGCGCCACTGCCAAGAGTTCTTCGAGCGTCTTTCCTTCACGCTTGCAATCGCTGATGCGACCGAGAATTGCAGGAATTCGTTCGTAGGGATTTTTGGGGTTGATGAGTGCAGAGGCATTACTGACTTCATCAATCATCGTCTGCATCGCCTTGTATCGCTCGATTTCGGATATCGATTTCTGATTCTGCCACTCCGAGAACACTGCGGGATTCCGCTTAATAACACCATCACAAAAACCGTGGATAGTGCTCACAGTCACTGCATATGCATCTCCTCCGATCAAACTACGAAGTCTGTCTCGCATCGCAGTAGCACCGGCGGAAGAAAAGGTAAGACAAAGGATATTGCCCGGCCGTGCCTGTGTTTTTTGAAGTATGTTTGCGACACGCAGGGCAAGCACCTGCGTTTTGCCCGTCCCAGGGCCTGCGACCACCATCACCGGCCCTTCGACAATATCAACCGCTTGCTTCTGAGCCTCATTCAGCCGGGCATACTCCTCTGCAAAAATGCGCATGTACCCATGCTATCGACAGTGCGAATCGCTGTATAGACAGATAGTGTAAAGCGTCACAGTTTTAAATATCAGCAATACGTCCTGGTTGTCAGGGAGCGTAAAGTTCTTTTGTCAGCAATTGTTATTGCTCTCTTTTATCTTCTCCTCCTTTCTCGTATGAAAAACATGTGTACGGTCTGCACGATCACGTTCGCACTAGTGATTATCGGTGCTCTTAACTGGGGACTCGTCGGTCTCGGCGGTTTTTTGAACATGAACCTGAACGTCGTAAACTTGCTGCTTGGCAGCTGGCCAACAGTCGAATGGATCGTCTATATCCTTGTCGGTCTTTCCGCTGTTGCGAAGCTGTTTAACAGGTGCAGCTGTTCGCACAAATAAACAGAGGCACCCCTCCGCGGGTGCGATGGACAGCGTTTCAGTTAAAGATATGCACAAGCCCGGCGAAAGCCGGGTTTTTATTGCATGTGATTTGACAGCGCAAATGCATACGGTACATTTATGTGCTTTCTTGCAAAAGAAAGATTGAGGGGATAGCTCAGTTGGGAGAGCGCTTCCACGGCGTGGAAGAGGCCGGGGGTTCGAGTCCCTCTCCCTTCATTACCCCTCCTACTTCTAACGGGAGGGGGTTTTTCAGATCTCGTCGTCGTCTTGCTCGTAGGCGCAGTGATCACACTTCAGGATCGGCTTCATGCCTTTTTTAAGAGGCGTGAGAATTCCCTGGTGACACTTGGGGCAAAGAAGTGCCTGCGCAAAGCTTGGGACCGGCGCGAAGCCAACACGCTTTGGAGGAAGACCGTGTTCGCGGATAGTAAGGCTGCGGGGGTGATCGCGCATTTTTTGGAGCACCTTTGCTTCGATCTGACGGATACGTTCGCGGGTCACACCGAATTCTTGGCCCACTTCTTCCAGTGTGTGCCCGATACCGTCTGCGAGTCCAAAGCGCATCTCGATAATCTTTCGTTCGCGTGGCGTAAGGAAGTCGAGCATCGCGTGGACGTTCTCTTTTTTGAGCTGCCTGTTGGTTGCTTCAAACGGGTTGATCGCCTCTTCGTCTTCGATGAAGTCGCCGAGCTTGCTGTCTTCCTCGGAACCGACAGGGGCTTCGAGTGACACGATATCCTGGCTGATTTTTTGAATGTGCTGCACCTTCTTGATATCCATCTCCATTTCGACTGCAAGCTCTTCCAGAGTCGGCTCGCGACCGAGTTCCTGCACAAGACGCCGCTGTGTGTGGGTCAGCTTGTTGATAGTTTCGACCATGTGCACGGGAATACGAATGGTACGAGCCTGGTCGGCAATGGCGCGTGTGATTGCCTGGCGGATCCACCACGTTGCATACGTTGAGAATTTGAACCCGCGCTCCGGGTCGAATTTTTCCACCGCACGGAAGAGACCGATGTTTCCTTCTTGAATAAGGTCCAAAAGGCTGAGTCCTCGTCCGATGTATTTTTTAGCGATAGACACCACAAGGCGAAGGTTGGCTTCTGCAAGCTGTTGCTTGGCGCTTGCGTCACCTTTACGGATGCGACGGGCAAGTTCGACTTCTTTTTTACCGTCGATAAGCGGCACGCGTCCGATTTCGGAAAGGTACATACGCACCGAGTCGTTGGAGATTTCCAGCAGATCGACTTCGCGCTCTTTGCGGCGTTTCTTTTTCTCCTCTTCGCTCGCCTCTTTGTCGTCAATCGCAATACCGGCAGTCGCGACCATCTGCATCACTTCGCCGTCGTCATCTTCATCAAGCTTTTCTGCCACGCTCGCGTCATCTTCATCGGAATCAGCATCATCGTCCCCTGTTACCACCTCTTCCGTGACAGTAATATCGGCAAGGTCTTCGGCTGCTTCCACCATCGGCAAGCCCTGCTTACCTTTCTTTTCCCAGATGAGCGCATCTTTTACGTCGATCACTTCGATACCCAAGTCGACGAACAACATATACACCTCATCCAAAAGATCGACATCCTCTTCGGCATTCGGGATAGCGGCGATGATTTCCTGATGGGTAACGTAGCGCTGCTCACGACCCTTTTTTACCAGGTGACGGATCGCTTCCGGGAATTTGGAAAGGTCCTCGTCGGTCGGCTGAGCAATGAATTTTCGTGGATGTGAAGCCATAAGAAGAAAATCGGATCCGCTTTTGGGAGAGCGGCTAGAGGAAGGGTACTGAAAGAAGTGCCTGTCGCAAAGGGGAAGTGGGCTAGAAAAACCCAACTATTACGCGTCCTATATACACTCGAAATGAGCTTTTGTCACGAAAAAAACTCAATTTACAGCAACGCCACCCTACCTAAATGGAGCAGCTGCTGATACTCCCCTGCCAACACATGCTCCTCATCGATTTTTCCGTCACGCCGGGCTTCGATCAGCCTGCGGGTGATTTCCTTTTGCTTTCGCTGGAGATGCTCTCTGTTCGTGCGTCGGCAGTTATGGCGGATTTCACGCTCAGCAATTGAGTCACTCCACTCCGAAAACCCGTTTTCTTCGCAGTACAAAAGCAAAATCCGTGTGCGTTCACGCTGGATCTCGTCGAGTGCAAGCATCTCCACCGAGGCATTACGCTGGTCGGCAACTTTGCGCAGCGCTTCGTGAAGAGCGAGAGCAAATGGATCTTCCGGTGGCAGCATTTCCGATAAAAAGCCAAGTGTACGTGGGTGGAGCAAGAATAATGCGAGTGTCAGTTCGGCACTCGAATAGAGCGATGCTGTATGATTGGATGTCTGCTCTTCACGCTTAACGGATCTCCCCTGTTTTTCAAATTGCCGCAGTTCGTCATCCAGCTTCATCACCGTTGTGCCGATTTCGGAACCCGCAGACGAAAGCATGGTCGCAAGTTGCTGTACATAATGGCTACGATCCGTCGTCGACGACAAAGCCACAATGAGCGGGAACACACGTTCGCGGACTTCTTGCCTTGCAGTCGGGCTATCCATATCGCCGGCGGCCAGTTCTTCGATGAGGACGCTGAGGAACGGGCGTGATTCCGTCAACATTTTTTTAAGTGTCTCAGGTGATTCCTGCGCCGCATCTGCGGGGTCTTTCTGGCCGAGTCGCACACCTTCGACACGCAGCCCTTCCTTGGCGCACAAGATAAATCCGCGATCTGCAGCCTCACGTCCCGCTCTGTCGGAATCCAGACACAACACCACCGTATCGACACTGCGTTTAATAAGTTTCACGTGATCTTCGGTGAGCGCCGTTCCGCATGTTGCCACCGCCTCGGTTACGCCAACACGATGGCAAGCCATAACATCAAAGTACCCTTCCACAAGAACAACACGCTTCGTTTCGCGCATTGCTTTAAGTGCACGGTAGAGGCCGAAGAGCACGCCGGATTTGTGGTACAGCGGTCCATCCGGAACGTTCAGATATTTGGCATCGTCATTACCCATTGTGCGGCCTCCAAAGCCGATAATCCGCCCCTGGGTATCATGGATCGGGATCATCAAACGGTTACGGAATCTGTCATGTACGCGTTCCTCCTGCAAGTCTTTTTGCACGACCATTCCCGCAGA
Organism: Candidatus Peregrinibacteria bacterium; assembly: GCA_043755535.1. GTDB lineage: Bacteria > Patescibacteriota > Gracilibacteria > Peribacterales > Peribacteraceae > JAKQEM01. The sequence continues at coordinate 20,281 of JAYUSS010000055.1, forward strand.
AATTATTTCTTTTCTGCTGAAGTCGGCCTTGAGCAGATGCTCGTACGTTTCGGTAAATGAATCGGGTGCGAATCCGAGCCCGAACTTTTTTGACTCTTCGTCGGTTACACCGCGCTTATGCAGATACTCGCGAATAGATGCATTGTCGGACAACTTTTTGGCATAGAACATTTGAGCGGCTGACAAACAATCACGTGCTCGCTCCTTTTCATCTTTATTGACGATGTCTTTGGGGACATCCGGGAGTGTTACACCTGCTTGCTCCGCCAAGTTCTTGAGCGCCTCTTTAAAATCAACACCTTCAACCAGCTGATAGAAGCTGAAGATGTCACCCCCTTTCTGACATGGAAAGCAGTAACAGATACCCTTATCGGGTGACACGAGAAAACTCGGTTTGGTATCATGGTGAAACGGACATAGCCCCACGAAATTGCGCCCCTTTTTCTGTAGCTGGACATACTGTCCTACCAACTGATCTATACTGATACGCGCTTTGATGTCCGATACTGCGTCCATAGGAGGTTCAGTATACTCCTAAACGACTTATTGCGAGATACTACCCAAATCGAACCATCCAACGAGGCAAATTATTCTTCATATGTCCCTCTTTAGCCAATCCCTGACCAATACCGAACCCGCGGTACGTAAGCACTGTGTGACCATGTAATTCAACAGGGCAGTCGCAATCTTTGGCATCCAGGAGAAGCTCGAGCGATGCATCATCTACTTCCCAGACATTTTTTGTCGCCAACTGCCCGCGGAGTGTCGCAAGTTCGTGATCGATAAGCACACGCCCATCCTTTAGCTTTTTCCCAAACGGAATTCCCAGTGCATAATCTTCGACTGCTAAACCAAAACTTTCGACCTCACGGTTTGCGATGACAAGTGACTCCCCTCCCCGCTCAAAGAGTGCATCCACTTCTTCGTCAAAAAACTTTGAGCCGAAACGATCCTCGATCTGATCCAGGTAATCCTTCAGGTTTTTGCGCATAATTGGAGTCTCTTGAAAATACTTCCATTCAACAGGCTCTACCTTCTTCGTCTGGGCTGTTTTTTGGAGCAGTGCGGAGAAAAACCCTTCGGTGTCATAGGTCTGGGGCCAGAGACGGAGGAGCGGGTATTGAGTATTGGGTATTGCGTATTGAGTATTTTTTTGAAGATGGACCTGAACTTTTATTGAATCATTGATTGCCGCATCAAAAAACCCGTCAGGTGCAATATTCAGTGTCCGAGGATCGACGACTTCCAGCTGACCTTTAAACTTTTCTAAAATCTGCATCACCACACCCTCGTTTTCCTCTGGAGTAAGAGTGCAGGTGCTGTAGACAATGCGACCGCCGACTTTTGCACTGTGTATCGCAGACTCAAGAAGTTGATACTGAAGACGCGCCATCTTTTCGATGTTTTCGATGGAACAATACTCAAGAGCATCGCTGTCTTTGCGCGCAGTGCCCTGCGCTGTGCACGGTGCATCACACAAAACTTTATCAAATCGCTCCGTCATATGACGTGCAAACCACTGACCCACTTTTTTGGTGACGATGTTGTTGTAGACACCGCAGCGGTGGAGCGACGACTTGAGTGTCCACAATCGTTTTTCCTGCACGTCGTTTGCAACAATCACGCCGCGTAAACTACCTCCCCCACCCCTAACCCCTCCCCCGAGGGGGGAGGGGGATGCCATTGCTGAAGCAATCTGCGTCGTCTTACTTCCAGGTGCTGCGCTCATATCGAGCACATGATCTCCGGGCTTAGCTTGGAGCAACGCGGGGGGCAGCATCGATGCCGCTTCCTGCATGTAAATATGCCCCAGTAGATGCATCATGTCTTTGCCCAGCGCATCCTCACGATTTTCGCGTTCGATATAAAATGCTTCGGGACACCATGGAACCGGTGCGAGCGACCACTTTTTCTGCTTCGCGTACGCCTGAAATGCCTCGACGGACGACTTGAGCGTGTTAACGCGCACACTTTTACGCAGCGGCTTGCTGCTCCACTCATTCAGAGCTTTGAGGTCGGTAAAGCCGGCATAACGGTCAAAAGCGGGGAACATCACGCATATTATACCTGAATAGTAGTTTTATGGTGCATGAGTCTTTTCGTAGTCGTCTATTTCCTATGACTTTTTTTGACACTATGATTTCAGCGCTAGCTGCTGCTTAAAATCGATAGTGTCTTATTCTTAACATCACTCACTC
>JAYUSS010000056.1:0-2278 GCA_043755535.1 Candidatus Peregrinibacteria bacterium
CTTCGCATAATCCGTCAAGGCAAAAATGCACTCGTCGCCCTTGTGTCGGTGAATTGACTCGACTAACTCATCCTTCAAGCACCACATCGTCGGGCATGCTGTATTGGATACTTTCGGTATCTGAAGTTCACGATCCGCAATACCGCAGGTGAACGCGTCGCGGACCGAGTGGACATGAATCCGTGACAGGATGACGCTGCACAACCATCTGCCGTAGGCATTTGGTTTGATGTCATAGGCCCCCCATCCGACGCCGAGAAGAATTAGGTTACGGTAGAAGACCAACCCGAGGGGACCGATCTTCCAGGATGCTGGAAGCAGCGTCCTGAACCACAGCAGGTTCGAACCCCCAACAAAAACATGCTCAGATCCCCTCAGCCGCTTGAGCGATTGCGGACTCGGATACTGGTGCGAGGGAATCGAAACGATATCCGTCGACGCACCAAAGATCCCACGCAACTCACGATGCACCGCGCGTGAAATAATTTGATCGCCGATGTTCGGGCTTTGCGATTTTAACGAATAAAGGGCGGGATCAATCAGTCCGATTTTCATACTCAACGTAATCTATTTATTGGCATTGTGCGCGATACACATTCCACTTCAGCTCATTGACCGATCACTATCCCCACCAGAAAGGAGGGCATCCCTTCGCGCGACCCCTCCACCGATTGGGGGACGCGCAAAGGCGTCATCCATCTTGCCTCCCGCAATAACCTTCTTTAGCAATCCACGGGTGCTCAGCGCCGCCACTACCCCTAATGCTACCCAGTAGTAATAGGCTGTTAGCATTTCTACCTGCACATTGCCACCTATGAAAAATACAATACCAACACAAGTGGTATACAGAGCCCTGACTTTTTGATTCAAGAGAGAAATGCGATATACCCGAGAAAGGAACCAATAGAACATCCAGCTGAATACTATGAATGCCGGTAGTCCCATGCAGCCCAACACATAGAACCATGCGCTGTTTGGGTTATCGTCCTCGTAGTAGGCATCGCCCAGTTCGTCTTGCAGTAGGTTGTTAACATGCTCGAAGTTCGAAATGCCTACGCCAAATACGGGATTCAGCATAAACATGTAAATGGCCGACAGAATCAGGCCAGCCCTTGCGGAAACACTACCACCTTCCGCGGCGGAAGATTCGAAATCGGTCGCAGCAATCTTCGCCTGAACAATGAGCGATATCACATCCCAGAATAGGTAAACAGCGGCAAGCAGACCTCCGAGTAGGACGTATACTACATTCTTCTTGTAACTCGTCGCGAGGCCTGCATTACGTGCACCGAAATTGGTGGCGGCAAGGTAGCAGGCGATCAGGCCGAAAATGGACATCAGCCAGGCACCCTTAGAAAAAGTGAAGAACGCGATCGATGCTGCGCAAATAGCAAGAAACCCGCCGATGACGGGATAGCCACCTAGTATCGCGAAGGAGCAGAATACGATAGAAACAGATAAAACATTGCCGATAACATTTGGATTGTAAATCTGCAGCGTTCCCAGGATGTCTGGATTCATCGGATTAAGAAAGGCGACAATGCCGGAAACAATGACGCCTACGACGAAACCAAGCGCAGGAACTAGCCCCATCCGCCTAGTATAATAACTGCTCACGACCATCACTGCCACTAGATACAAATACTTGAGGATCTCGAAGACGTCCTTCAGCTCGGCACCGTAGACGGGTGCATTCAGTGCCATCGAGATAAAGGCGATTACGCTAATCAATGTGGTCGCAATGGTGGGGGTGCGGAGACCACGGATCTCCCGATTCAGGCTCGGACCTAGAAGCAATGAAGCGGCGAGAATGGAGAACAGCAAATCTGCAACACCAAGTCCGAAGAAATACAGGTCGGTGAATGGGAGATTTCTGCCGATGCCGAGCAATACGAAAACCAGGAACACGACCCCCATCATTTTTGAGGCTCGCCCTCAGACGCGCGATGAACCCGGTCATATGCCAACTGAATCTGGCGCAAGTCGGCTGCCCTTAGCGGCTCGTTAGAAACTCCATATGTTCGACTGACTTCACCATCGAAACAGGATGCTCGCAGTCTTGAGAGAAATTCAATAACCTGAACTCGAGTACCGTCAGCGTGCCCTTTTTGGGCGAGCACGTCCGCAATCAACAGCGGTAGTTCTGCGGGCGTTTCACATCGATGCACTGTCGGCAGTCGATTGAAGTAGTTCCTCGCGAAGGCTATGACCGATTTCTGCATCAGTCCCGCTTCATAGCCAATCGTTCCGGTAAGGGCAAATACAATTGAGGCACGAT
>JAYUSS010000057.1:0-2277 GCA_043755535.1 Candidatus Peregrinibacteria bacterium
GTCGCCGAACCGAAGTAATCGGTGTTGCCCACATACGCAAGAATCTCACGGGTTTCCAGATCTGCCAGAATCACGGCGATGCTATGGGCACCGAATCGCTTCTGTACTTTGCCCGCGTGTGTGCGCACGATATCCTCCGCAAAACGCTGCATATCGGCGTCGATCGTCGTCTGGACGATAATCTTATGACTGGCTGAGTCGGGTACGAGTACCCGTGCCTCGCGTAAAACCTGCAGCGTGTAATAGGGTGCCTCGAACTTCCGGTTCTTCGGCTTGAACGAGATCCGCATGAGTTCCTCGTCCGCTTCTTTTCGATCAGTTTCATCGATGTATCCCCTTTCAAAGAGCGTCGCTATGACCTGATGCGCCCTGCCTATTCTTTCGAGCGACCTCCCACCGGGCAGTATGGATGACGTACCGGTCAGGCCGATGACCACATTCTTTGAACCGAGAGTCGATCCGGACACGGCCAAGACCTCGGGGGTGGCCCCGAAACTGGAGTAGCGATGCGGGCCATAGGGGCTAAAGTATGTCGGCCTCTGGGGCAGGGACGCGAGTATCGCCGCCTCCGATACGGTCAAATCGCGCGGCTCTTTGCCAAAAAATTGCCGGCTCGCCTGGCGGACTCCGGCGGTGCCGCCGCCAAACGATATCCAGTTCAGATACTGCTCTAGAATGTCCTTTTTGGACATCGACTGTTCCAGGCGGCATGCCAAGATGATTTCCTGGAATTTTCGAGAGAATGTCTTCTTTCTCGTTAAGAACGCCGTGCGGACCAATTGCTGCGTGATCGTGGAAGCGCCCTGAGATTTGTACGAGAGCAGGTTCTGATACCCCGCCCGGCCGAGCGCCCTCCAATCGATGCAATCTCGGTGCCAAAATCGCTTATCTTCTATCTCGATAAATGCCGCTTTCACGACGTCCGGTATGTCTTCCCCGCGGATCCATACTCGATCTTCGTCCTGATACGCGAAGTACATATTTTTGCCATTCCTATCCGCCACCGTCATGCTCTCGGGCGCACTCCACACAGCGGGGTCCGATACATCCGGGAGGTTGCTGAAAATGATCGGCCATCCCACCGTGGGCACGGTGAAAAGGAGCGCCAGAAAGTACGCCACACGAAATTGCTTTCCCGTGTAGTACCGAACAAGATTCATCACGGCGGTAAATCCGCTTACTACTCTCACTGTCTGATACGGAAACGGCAACGCGATATTCATATAGCCATAAGACGCTTGCCCATCCTTCCTCTTACGTTTCTTAAAAAATTCGAACGTGCGTTCCAACTCACCGTCTTTGTAGGATGCGACTCCGTAACCGAGTATCATCCGTGTACTCCTTTCATTTTCTCTATGCGCACCTCGCACATCGCCCCCGCTTTCCTTGTGATCTTTTGCCTTTCCCCTGCAGTGGCGCTGGGTGCGACACGGTCCACAACGGAGTCGCCTGTGCGGGTGATTGTTCCTGTTTCATCATCTTCGTCTTCTTCCTCATCTGTTTTTCTTCCTTCCTATCGCTCCTCGACTCCCGCATTGCAGGTCACCCCGAAAAAAGTACGCAGCAGTGTGCCGATCACCGGTACCGCTTTATTTAATGCAAATGCAAACTCTTGTCCGATAGTGCCGACTAAGATGCCTGCCTTCCCCACCCCTGTGTATAACCTTACCGAGGGCGATTGTTCCCTTAAAGGAAAGGGGGCACAGATAACGGCATATCTCAAAAAGCTCAAGGCGATCGCCAACGGTTGCAAAAAGCAGATGCCGGCTCAGCTGGCCAAAGCAAAGCAAGCTAAAAAGAATCTTGATGTGACGATAGACGGATTGCCTGTGCCTGATCCTGAACTCAAATTTTTTGCCGCATCTGCGAGCTGCAACGGGCTTTCGAGTCCGCAGACGGAAGCATTCGAAATTTCTAAATCCACGAACCAGAATGCCCCGTATTCCGCGTGGCTCGACGACATCACCCTCAATACCATCAAATATTGCACGATGATTCATGAAATCATCAAACCGTTGGCTGTCGCCTGTGCAACGATGGCATCGGAAGTGCAGTGCCAGCTTACCATGCAACAGGCGAACGGAATTTCTGACGCAGACAAAAAGGGCTACCACTCGACTATCGCTCTGGCGATGAAGTCTGCCACTCTCACGTATAACAATCTGGATTCCTTCTATAAGAAGACACTCTCAGCCAGCGGCTGGGGTAACTTCGAGTCACTGTATAAAGAATCGAATATCACCTGCGGAAACGGGGGTTCTGCCGGCATCTATAATA
>JAYUSS010000058.1:0-2263 GCA_043755535.1 Candidatus Peregrinibacteria bacterium
CGCTGACCCAAGCCCAAATCGCGGTGCATCCGCACCGCCTCTCTGATTTTTCTCATGGAGACTCTCTTTCGTGGCACGATCCTCATCGAATCTCATGCCTGTCTCCAGCGCCATCTTCAAATCGAAACTTTTCTCATTTCATTCCGATCACTCTTCTCAAGCCTGCCCGATCACTGATCGGATATTCGTGAAATCGCTGATCGGTTTCGTTTGAGAAGACTGATCGGATTCGTTTGAGAACCGTGATCGGTTTCATCTGAGTTTGCTGATCGGATTGGGTGAAAAAACGCACTACGCTTGCTCCAGGTTCGGATCGGCCTCACAGCGCAATCGCGTGACTCGCGCTTACACAGAAATTGTCCCGACCTACCTTATCAGTAAGCAATAGAAAATGAATGAAGCAGAAAAGATGCAATTACAAGTGTCACTGTACGCCCGCGTATCCAGTGAAGAGCAGCGCGAGGGTAAAAGTATCGAATCGCAGATTTTCGAATTGCGGCGGTTCTCGCGCGACAAAGGCGTAAACCGCCCGCAAGGCGATTGAAGGAATTCGCCGCAGCACGTACAACGCAGAGTTCCTCGCGTGATCCCTCTGAGTTTGCCAAGCGATCTTTTGTTTTCCCAAAGCGCCTACCCTTCGACTTGGGTACCCAGGAAACCGACACTTCCCAAGTGTTGAGCTTACGGTCACTGTGTCCACTTAAATACAAGTGGACACTTCCACTTCTTCCACTCCTAGATCATCGCTAAGCTTTTGTCTACGCGGCCCTCGCCGTACGCTTACCTATAAACAGCCGCATTACTCTTACCACCAGCGTCGGAACCGGCAAATAGATAGTTCTTGCGGCCAAGCGCGAACATAGTAGGCTGAGGCCAGTTTGGGGTCCAGTTCCAGCGCTCGGCGACCTATCCCGATTGACATCTTAAGACTTTTATGCGGACTATCAGCTGAGTTGAGAAAAGGAAGCCTTCTAGCAGGTACAGAAGGCTTATTGCAGGCTCTCCCTGAAACCGCGTACTCCAATACGATTCGCAAGCGCCTATTTCGACTGCCGAAGGCTATAGACTTTATCAATTTCAGCAGTCATTTTGGGGTTGACTGGGGGAAGAGAATATTTGCGACGAGCCTCCTCTAATACAGCTGATGGAGGGCGTTCCTGGTAGTTGGGGATTGCAAACAGTTCGGCAGGAGGCTCTCCAATTGTGATCTGAACAGCTTCCTTAACTACTGTTCCAACCGAACTGCCATCCTCTCGAGTTTTTACAAACTGCTGTTTGAGCAGCACACAGCCGAGCTTTGGCGCGTACCAAGCGTCAACCCTTTGAGAACCGTGCGGAACCGGAGTAGGAGTGCTGAGGCGTACAACTGCATATCCATGCAGACTACCGTCTGGAGTAAAATTGGTGCAGCCAGAAGCAGGCATTCGCTTCGAGAGCACAGCCAAATCGCTGAGAACATAAGTTGTCTTACTCTCAGTGATGGGATCGATTACGGTTTTTTTCCCCTCTATGAGGTCCATAATTGTCCTGCGCGTATAGGTCTCGCCATCGTATGACCTAATCACTTTTGCTTCCACTTGCGATCCATCTGCTCTCACAGCGAGAGTTGATTCGGAACTTCTCTCGCCTTTATAGTCGCTTTTTTTCTCCGCATACTTCACCAAAACCGGCACTGGAGCATATGTTTGTGCAAAGACAGACCTCGTCAACAACCATGTTGCTATGCTCAAGGTAGCGAGCACACCTATCGAAACAAAATACTTCAAATTGGAGCTTGAATTGATAATCATAAGTTTCTCCTCTCAAGTGCACACAGCAGTATCAGAACAGTAAGTGTAAGCGCCACAGTACGGATAATAAACGCACTCCTGCCACCAACCTATGCAATTACTACCGCAATTCGGACATTGTGTAGCTCCGTAACACTGGCCATTTTCGCATTCAAATGCTACGTGGCACTCAACTGAGGCGATACAGGTGGAGTCATTAGGAGCCATATTCAAGTTTTGCGACGCAATTCCGCAGGCTTTCAGGGGCTGCTGCGCAGCGATTAAACTAATAAGGATAAGCCAAACCGTAGTTGCAACCAGACTTGCGACTTTTTTCATTGCGATCTCCTTTGATGTGCGGCTCTGAATAACTATCAGAACCTCTGATTACATTCTATCACTACTGTCCGGTAAACTTTTGGTCGTGTGACATCAAGGCCAGTGTTTTGATAAAGATCTGAGGATTTCCCGCAAAAACGATTTGACATTTTTAC
>JAYUSS010000059.1:0-2258 GCA_043755535.1 Candidatus Peregrinibacteria bacterium
TCTATCGTGAGTGAAAGTAGAGTTCCCGAAATATTAAATTACCGCCATAATGGAGTAAGTGCTTCGCAAACGTGAAGCCTCCACCAAGAAGAACACGAAGCAACCAAAGCCTCAAGAATAGCTCTTCTCCCTGTACAAGCTGCTGGAGGTCGACAAGAAGGCTTCCATCGAATAGATCGTACACTCATCTCTCATGCAGAAGCTCAGCTACAAAAAGATTGCGCTAAAGATCCACCCTGATAAGAACAGAGAAGATCCAGAAGCCACAGGAAGGTTCACTCAGCTACATGAAGCCTACAAGATCCTGACTAATAAGGAGAAGCGCGCAGAGTATGACGAGACGGGTGAACGCTTAAATTAATTCAGGACGTGTCGGCGACGACTTCGATCTAAACTCGTTCGAGGAATGCTACCGCTTCTTTAGGAACCTCTATAAGCCTCTGACCGAGCAGGACATCTTGTCTTTCGAGAAGAACTATATTGGCGGGGAGATGGAGAAGGAAGATCTGGTGAAGTACTACGAAGATCAGAAGGGCGATATGATAAAGCTGCTGGAGAGCATCCCGCTATGCAAGAATACCGATCTGGAGAGGTTCATGATATTCTTCGAAGAGCAGTTCAAGAATGGCAAACTCAGGAAGAATAAGAAGTACGAGCAAACGAAAGATGTGGTGCTGCTGTTGAAGGAACCGAAGAAAAAGAAGTCGATAAGCAGGAATAAGAAGGAAAAGATGGAGACCGAGCACGTCAATGAGACCGAACCCACTCGACCTCGAAAGAATAAACCTGCAGATATTGGAAAGTCCGTGCCGAAGCGCGCGGCGAAGAAGCCCATCGGAAGGCCCAAAGAATGACGCATCCTCTCTATAAACGTCAAATTCCAGTTTAATTTTATAATAGTTTGCTGAAGAATGCCAAGAAGCAGAAGCCCATCCTCCAAGGGCAAGCGTAAAGACAAGGATAGAAAGTCCAAGAAGGACAAGAAAGATAAGGACAGTCGCAGGTACTCTCTTGAAAGAAGTAGCCCATCCCCACGAGGAAAGTAGCCTGAACTCGATCGCGAGAAATCGAGGGATCATCGGCGCCGTGATAAGGACAGTCCTAAGAAACGGAGAAATTCAAAAAGTCGTGAGCGAGAGCGGGAACCTCGCCATCGTGATCCCGAAGTCCGGCCAAAACGAAGTCGTAGCCGAAGCCGCTCTCGTGAGCCCATCCGTAGCAAACCCGAAACCGAAGAAGAGCTAATACGAAAGCAACAGATGCGTAGAGTACGCGCCAAAGTCCTGGCCATGAATATGAACTACCAGAAGGACTCCGATGATGAAGACGATAAACAGAAAGCTCTTCAGAAGAAATTGAGCGGCAGCTAGACAGTCATACCGAAGGGAACTGTACCGGCTGCAGAGACCTTCACAGCACCGAAACGTTCTAAGTGGGAGAAATCGGTGCTACCTCCAACCGTTCAGCCAAAAGCCTAACCTCAATCCCTCCCAACCCCCATAAAGTAAGTACCCTCTCTGACCACAGATGATAAGGCACTGTCGCTGGGCGTCAACTGCCCGTCTGACGAGCAGGATTTCCTGCTGAAGCTTTCATAGGACCGAAGCATCGAAGTGGAGCGACCCAGCGAAGCTAAACACTCCTTGAACTAGCCGATGTAGGAAGAAGACCCACTCGACAGTTTCATGAGAGGAATAACTGGTACGGCTGTCCGACAAATGTAGCTTCCGAAGAAGGGACGCGAAAATACCACCACCTTCGAAGATGTGTTATGTACGTTTTGGTGGGATAACTTAGTGACCAGGGAGATGTATAGGGAGTAGAGCGAAGATTAGGATAAGTATCGTGAGGAGTTCCTCAGCACCATGAAGAACATGAAGACCGATGAGAAGTCGAAGCTACTAACCGACCAACGTGGCCAAGTGATGGACGACGATGACAACCGATAGGACGCATAAGACTTTTTATTGGACCAGGAGGAGGAACTCGATTTCTTTGCGAAGCAACGGAAGCTAGCTGAGAGGAAATAGCTCGATCAGGTCGACCATCAAACCAACACTTACGCCAACGTCAACTTCAAGTTCTACCGGGAAGCCGAAGAGATCAAGAATATGGATCCGAAAGTAGTGGATAAGTTTCGAAAGGAGGCCGGAGACATTAAGGTTCGGGGACGAGATATACTAAACCCAGTGTTCAACTGGTATCAATGTGGGTTCAGCGATAGGGTGCTCGCAGTCATTGAGAAGAGGGAATATAAG
>JAYUSS010000060.1:0-2255 GCA_043755535.1 Candidatus Peregrinibacteria bacterium
AACAGTGCCATCTCTTCGCACAGAGTCACTTAATGGCTTTTTTAAAACTGCTCAAATCCGTCAAGCTGATGTGATGTGCAGGGTCAGTGCCCACTTACGCTCACCCCTATTTTTAGTGAGAGTATTGTATGGTATAACCATCTTTGTTCGAGTGTTTCTTCAATTCCCCGGCTTAAACAAAGGAGGCGAAAGCCATGACTGAAACGATGCTCTCTTGCATTCTGCTGTACGGATTGAGCGTGGGCCTTGCGTTGTTCTTCCTGTTTGGCGCGCTTGCTCAAATGACTGGCAATACATGTTGTTGGTCGAAGACTGACACAATCAACTCTCGAACATTCCCAAGGAGTAGGCCGACCGCGGCTTGCTCCATTTTTTTCGATCACTACTTTTATATTTGCATTCTCTTGACCTCTGGTACGGGGCAGAGCAGCATTCAAACACTATGAAGAATATACCAGTATTAGAAAATGAAGCCCCGGACCTCAAAAATGCGTTTAGTGCCATAACCGAGGCTGACAAAGTGTTCTATGCAGGTCGAACGATTGCGGTATGCCGAAAGACGCGGCGCATACTTGCAGGTGGTTCAAGCAAACTACACCTTACGTCCATTATGAATGACCAGTTTCCGAATACGGAGTACAACGTCATTACCTTGGCATTCCTCGCAGGAGAGAGTGATAGTGCTATTGCAGATGTAACCGAACAAAGTGCTGCGGCATCTTTGGCAATATTGGATGAGTAATAATAGTTAACTGATTACTATCTTCGCATCTGCAATAACAATTCAGTTCTTCTTCTTTTTTCTTTTGACTGATAATAACTCAGGGATACGATATCCATATGAGTTTAGAATCTGAAGATTTTGGGGACGAAGACTCGTTGCCATGGAATAATTGTCACCCGTTGGATTCACAGTCTGATGAATTTGTGGAAGCACATGCCGGTCAAGTAGTAGCGTTCGATAGTTCACATGAGGTTATTGTTACTGGATCGGTTGAAGAGGTGGTGAGCTATCTACAAGGTGCGGTTATTCATGATGCTATTGTACTCGGAATACCAGATTTTGATGGAGTACCAGATGAACTTTTATTGGCATTTTTTGGTAGGAATGCAGATGGTTCCATAAAAAACTGTTCTCAAGAAGAGTTAGATCGAGAGATTGCAGCTATGTTAGTGGATTGAATTTTATGTCACCCAATCACCACCTTCGCATCCGCGATCACAATTCCGTCCGATCCAACCAGAACAGGATTCAGGTCTAATTCGATGATTGACGGATTATCGCTGACCATCTGCGAGACTTTTGCGATGAGGGATGCCAGTGCATCAATGTCTGCACGAGCTTTGCCGCGCATACCAAGCAGCAGCTTCCATGATGTCAGTTCGCACAGCATTTTGTATGCCTCTGCTTCATCGACAGGGGCAATGCGAAAGGCAGTGTCCTTAAAGAGTTCTGTGTAAATACCGCCGAGCCCCGTCATAATGAGTGGGCCGAAGGAGGGGTCGCGAATAGCGCCGACGATGAATTCGTTGCCGACGGGTAAAAACTGTTGGATGAGGATGCCGTTGATAGTAGGACTTAGGGATTGGGACTTCGGACTTCGGGAGCGGACGGAAAGCATGATGTCATTGAATGCGGCGATAACATCTGCTGCATTGTGGAGATTGGCCCGAACACCCCCCACATCGGTTTTATGCAAAATATCCGGGGAGCTGATTTTGGCGATGACGGGGTAGCCGATCTGCTCTGCACAGTGCATCGCCTCTTCCACAGTTTTTGCGAGGGCTTGTTTCGGTAATGGGAGGCTGTAAATGGCGAATAAATCAGCGGTGGATTGTTCGTCGAGTAAACCGGTTTTTCCATATAAAGCCCCCTTGCTCCCCTCGGGGGAAAGGGGGTTGGGGGTTAGGGGGAGGTTATGCACAATAAGGGATTGCACAGGGGAGGTTCGTGCACGGAGCGCACCCATCGCCCGTACTGCCCGTTCAGGCGTCTCAAAACACGGAATACCCCCGGCGCGCAGGATCTTCTTCGCCTCTTCCACAGACGCACCTCCCATAAAGCAGGTAACAATCGGCATCAGCGTTGATTCCTTTTGTTTACGTACAATCAACTCCGCGATCTCGTTGCACGGTGTCATTACCTGCGGCGTTAGAATAATCACAAGACCGTCGATGCTTGGGTCTGCTTGGCAGGCATCGATCGCAGCTTCATAGCGGTCTGCGCCTGCATCACCAATCACATCAATAGGGTT
>JAYUSS010000061.1:0-6404 GCA_043755535.1 Candidatus Peregrinibacteria bacterium
CGCAAATTCGCATCCTTCAAAAAATCCTCTTACAAATGCCACATGTGTCAGTGGTTCATTACTTTTAATCTCTCGCCACTCTGCAAGTTGAACAGTCGGAGGGGTTACATTCATATGGTTATATTAATATTTAATTAATTTTTGTCAAGTGTGCGAAGGTGGATGATATTCGAATGACAACGAACGAGGCCCTTCGACTTCGCGCTCTTGCGCTTCGCTCAGGGTCATTCGCCTTCGGCTTGGTCGTTTACTTCCTATGCGTGGCCCGAGCACCGCAGTGCGAGGACCACCCCTCGACCGTGAGCTCGGGGTCGAACGGTGAGCGGAGGCCCCGCAGGGCCGAAGTCGAATGGTGGACGATCCCGGATTCGAACCGGGGACCTTTCGAATGTGAATCGAACGCTCTAACCAGCTGAGCTAATCGTCCAAAATTGTGGAATGTTGAGAGTGCTGGACCAGCTGCTTGTCCACCGTAGCTCCCAGAGGAGCGAAGGCGGAAGCTAATCGTCCAAGTGGGGCAGAAGTGTAAAACGTGCCATCTGTGGAAGCAATCAAAACAATTCTTGGCAAATGGAGATTGACAAATTAGCCAAAAATGACTATATTGCGTTAACTGGAAAACATGTTGAATTCTCGTTTTCTGGTGTGTTCCTTCACAGAATACAATGCCGACTCTGGTTTTATGCGCATTTGAGAGTGCTCATGATACTAGAGTCTGGCTTCGGCTAGAGCTTTAGGTGTGTTGGATTGATAGGTTCTATCTCAAGGAGTTTGCTCAATGTTGCTGAACAATGTCGGAATCGAAGTTGTGGTGAACGGTCAGTCTTTGCGGGAGATCTCGCACGCGGGCCGTATGTTCCTCGCCGCCGAGGCGAACGGTCAGCCCTACGAGTTGGTGTTGATCAACAACACCGCTGGTCGCGTTCTCGCGATGGCGACGATCGACGGACTGTCGATCATGGATGGCAAGGAGGGAACTCTCACTGGCCCCGTCAACGGCTACGTTCTGAGCCCCGGCCAAAGAATGTCCGTCTCAGGCTGGCGCCTGGACAACACAACCGTCGCGCGGTTCTTGTTCGGGGAGCTTGATGCGGCCTACGCCGTGCTGATGGGCAAGCCCACGAACATCGGTGCGATCGGCTGTGCGTTCTTCCATGAGGAGCGTCCGCAACCTGCGATGCGCAGTGGCCGCTCGCTCCTCGATTTCAGTCCTACCCGCGGTGGTGGGCATGAGTCTTTCGGGGCGATGCGAGGAGGCGGTGTCGGGACCGGGTTTGGAGAGCGCACCCAGCATCAGGTGCAGGAGGTCAGCTTCAGGCCAGTGCAACCGGCCTTCGCGGTGCTCGAGATGGTCTACAAGACTCACAATGATCTTCGTGCCATGGGTGTTCCGGTTGATCTGGATGTCAGTCAGTTGCCCAAAGCGTTCCAGCAGCCGCATCAGGTTGGTTGCCCCCTGCCTCCGGGCTATCCCGCCACCCCCGACAGCCGTCAGCTCCAGCCCGTCGGCTGATGCTGTCGTTCTAGCCCATGTGTTCTGTGAACAGACCGGCTCGTGTACCCCACGAGCCGGCTTTTTTGATGTGCAAAGCAGTGACAAATATAATTAACACTCTACAATACCCATCCTCCCTCATTCGACGGAGGCCCTTCGGGGTTGTTCTCTCACTTCACAGACAAGGATGCTTTAATGCCCAACATTCGTTGGCGGGACTGGCTGACACAAGCCCGTCCCAGTGCGGCTGCGTATGCCGCGTCGATTCGAGAGCTGCCCGGCGATATCGCGGGGATGACGGGAGCGATTGGTGCATGCACCATCTATCCCATCAAGGCACTGGGTCCGTTGGATGTTTCGAGCATGCTCGTAACAGAGTCCGGTCTGAAGACGGCGGATGGCAGGATTCCCGATCGTGGTCTGATGCTTGCTATCAAGCTGGAGGAAGATCAGGAATTCGATGGTGTCATCTATCGCTATAAGCGTTTTTCGCAACGTATCAGCGGATGCCTTTCTCGGGTGACGCCGTCGTACGATGGCAGGGTGGTTTCGTATGATGCAGAGGGGATGGACACTCTGCAGATCTACCCCGAACAGTTCTTTCCTTCGCGGAAGGGCGCAACTGTCATGGTGAAAATGTATGACAACGGAGATGAGGTGCTGCCGGTGTGCATCGAGGATGGTCCGATCACACCATGGATTCGTCAATTCCTCGGTATGGCACAAACGAAGATTGATCCAGATTCCGTTGTTGTACTGAATCCGATGTACAACTTCCAGCGTGCGGTTGAAAAGATGCATGCACGCAGGACCCAAGCGTCGATGCAGTTCACCGACGGCGGATTCGGTTTGGTCACCTCACAGTCGACGACGGACTGGATGAACAGGCTTATCAAGAAGCAGCGCGGGTCCGATTTCCGCGGTGTTCCGGTCGAGGCATTCCGCGCGAATGTTGTGCTCGAAGATGTTCCGCCTAATACCGAAGACCTGATTGATACCTTGCAGGTCGAAGACGGTTCGCAGATGTTGTTTGGTGGCCAATGCGTTCGGTGTTCGGTCACGATGATTGACCCGAAAAGGGGTGTTGTGCCGGACGGCGAGCCATTGGCGTTCCTGGCAAAGGAGCGGCCTCCCCGGCCGGACAAGCTCAATAAGACGACATTTGGCGTCAATTGGGTGTCTGGTGAAAATGAGGAATGGCGCATTCGTCGCGGGCAACCCTTCACCATTGTCAGTGAGAAACGGTTCGTCACCGTCTAGTGCGGTGACCAACACCGACCGGGCCCCCTCGTGGGCTTGGTCGGTTTTTTTAAGTATGTTTTTTCAACAGACTTCGAAGTTTCTCTGCCTCCTTTTTATTTCTCCGAAGAGTGACTTTACAGCGTGCTTTCATCTGGAAAATATCGACGAATAGGGACGGTTCAAATTGTTTGATGGTTTTTATTGTATCGAAAAAGTAGGTAAAACGTTTTGAAAGGGAATCAGGAAAGACACATTCAATGATGTATTCCCCGCATACCCACAGGGCGTATCCTTCTTTCAGGAAGGGGACACTCGGACTCACTACAGCTTTGAAGCCCGGAATACGAATTATCTTCTTCCCGTACAGGTCCAGGAAAGTCTCACTTCCGTAGCTCATCTGGCAGGTGATTCCTTTTTTGACGATCGCTTTGTACCCGCGCAGTTCCGTATCGCTCATGCCGATGACATGCCATGGGTGGCTGTTGTAGGCGAACCACTCACGGCTCAGGTCGGCATCGGCGCAGCCGATCAGTATATCGAACCAGATCGGGTCCAGTCCTCCCAGTGACTCTGCGGTGAATTCTCGGCGTTCATTTTCCTTGAGTGGGAAATTGCTCCCGTCTGCCGTGGCGTAGGTGCTGCGAATAGTATCGGCAATGGAGAGAATATGAGGAATCCATGCACGACTAATCGCGATCTTTCCGTTATCCCGTACCAACATCTGCACGTCGATCATCTGCCCGATAACCCGGTACAGGTTGGGGAGGGAGACAGACTCGCCATATTCCCTTAGAGCGGCATGGAGTTCTTGCACATCCAGACGCGGGTGTGCCGCAAGGACTTCCAAGAGAGCGCTGTGGATGGGGTGAAGGGGGTCGAGGGATGCCATAATTCTTACAATAGTATATTCTTAATTAGTGATAATTTGAAGTATAAATTCTTAAGTTGCTTGAATATTTAAAATATTGTGCAATAATACATTCAGATCTTTCACATGTCCTTCACGGGACAACGCACTCAACTTAAAGGAGGCTCAAATGTCGGTATTTCTATGGCTGGCAAAAAAATTGGTTGAATTTCTAGATTCAAAGTTCGTAACATGGTTCTTCTGTTATGTCGGATTTCCATTTTTATTGATTACTGCACTGGGAGCGATTTTTGGCACATTGTGGCAGATCTATGATGGAGTGATGTATCCGCATGAGAGCCCGGTTGTCATGGTTACTGTGGACAAGGATACGGTGAGCTTCACGGTCACGGGAGATGTTGTGGGTAAACACGAAGCAGTACCACTCATTCATGAGGAGATCTTTCGGAAGTGGAACAAGGAACATCCGGACAAGCAATTCTGGCAGATCAATCAAAAGGTCACTGTTACGTTCACGTTCGATCTGCCACCTGTTGAAAGCAAAGAAGCGAAAGATCGGTAAATTCTCCGGCCAAGCTCCCTCGTGGGATTGGCTGGTTTTTTTGTTCTTGAATGTACTCAGTATTTTCTATAGAATACCTATAGTTTCTCACTAATACCCATGTATACCTCCCTTTCCATCGATAAAGTTACGCGCGACCGTGCCGCCAAACGCGCTCAATCCGAGCGTTTGCCGCTTGCTGTCGTAGTTCGCATTCTTCTGACCGATTATGCCGAAGGAAATATCAGTATTGGCACGCGAACGAAGCGAGAAGTTATTGCAGAGACAATACCTGTAGACAGTAAGACGCAGGCAAAAATGGACGAGGTGGTAAAGCAGTGGCGTGGTATCATTAAGAAGAAGTGATTGTTATCATCGCTCACAGCATTCGGCGTAAGGAGTTTAAGCGCGGCGAAATCCCCACTACAGATTTGGAAACAATTCTGCAAAGTTATGCTGAGGGGATTATGACTCCCATTAAAGGAGAGGCCCTTCCAAAAGGTTCCCGTCTTGTAAAGTTATATGTGACAACGATTAGTGGGGCACGGCGTATTGTGTTTTTGGTTGATGTTGAAAGTGATACGGGATTTTTCCTTTTCTACAGAACAAAAAATGATGTAATCGGTAAGAACATCACTATCAAGAACCCCGCATTCCGCAAACAACTTCATCACTATCTCGCTCTTCTCCAGATGGATATGACCAGTGGGAAGATCGAGACATATACCTCATAATGTAACTCTATGCCCAAGACCATCTCCCCCGAACGGATCCTCTACGAGGATGAATCCCTACTTGTTGTAAACAAGCTGTCGGGCGAACTTGTCGTAGCTGCAGATGGCGAAGGGAAAGATCCTCTTTATGACTTTATTCATAAGACGCACCCGGGCCTGCGGGTTGTGCACCGTCTCGACTTTGCGACCTCCGGTGTGCTGGTATTTGCCAAGGGTGCAGAGGTGGTAAAAAACATCCGCGAGAACAAATTCAAAGACTGGAAGAAGACATACCGGACGATTGTCGCTAAGCCCATGAAGGACAAATTCGGAACCATTACGCGGAAGCTCCCGGCTCGTACCAAAGACGAACTAGTGGATGCCGTCACGCACTACCGCGTGCTGGAACTCTACCCGCATGCGACCTACGTGGAGGTGGATATCGATACCGGCCGCAAGCATCAGATTCGCCAGCACTTGCAGTTTATCGGACATCCACTGGTCAACGATGCGCAGTACGGAGACCCTAGAATTGATCGTGCATTTAAAAAGCATCACAAATACCGCCGGTTCTTTTTGCATGCGTGCAAGCTGACGTTCCCACACCCGATGACCGGCAAGGTGATTACCGTGACGGCGCCGCTCCCGAAAGCATTCGAAGAAGTGCTCAAAGAATTAGAGGGAACAAAGGGCAAAGTCATCGCGATCGGCAAGGTAAAAAAAGAACGCAGAGGTCGGGAACACGGCGGCCAAGAAGACACGGGTGGCAAAGCCAGAAGAATGAGAGGGGAGAATAAGCAGGGTAAAACAAGCAGCAGGAGCAAAGCGGGCAAAGTTCACGTTCCGGCAAAGGTGATGATTGGCGGAAAGTTGAGCAGAGAAAACAGGGGAAGAGTGGGCTCGTCTAGCAAGGTGCGCGCGCCTGCAAGGACACCGTTCCGGAAAGCTGGAAGGTAAGAGAATATTGAATATGGAAATATAGGGGTTTTAATCCTTTCTTTTAATGCTCCAGATCGACATTCTATATTCTATATTCTATATTCTCTTTCGCATGCGTGTTTTATCCGGAATCCAACCATCGGGCGCTCTGCACTTAGGAAATTACTTCGCGTCCATCAAACCGAATATTGATCTGATCGGAACGGTAGATTCCAGTATTTACTTTATTGTCGATTTACACGCACTCACGACCGTACAAGATGCAAAAGCACTCCGCGGGTTTCGCACCGATGCGATCCTCGATTGTTTGGCTTGTGGACTCGATCCCCAAAAAGCAATTCTCTTTTATCAGTCTGATGTCCCAGAGCACACGGAGCTGATGTGGGTGCTGAACACTCTGACCCCTATGGGACTTCTTGAACGTGCGGTGAGCTACAAAGATAAAGTGGAAAAGGGGATTGGTGCATCTGTAGGACTCTTCACCTATCCTGTGTTAATGGCCGCAGATATTCTTCTCTATGACACAAGCCTTGTACCGGTAGGCAAAGACCAGAAGCAGCATGTGGAAATGGCCCGCGATATCGCGATCAAGTTCAATAATCACTA
>JAYUSS010000062.1:0-2184 GCA_043755535.1 Candidatus Peregrinibacteria bacterium
CTCTCGCCCATAACGAACAGGGGCTGCATTGTAGTGGTGTCAATGCCTCTACATGCTTCCCCTTTTTCGCTATGTCTAAGACTACCATTGTCTTGAATCAGTTGCAGTATTTGCTGCCTCTTCGTGAGTTTGAAGGGTTTGTGGGACAGCATGAGGCTGACAAGTATGTGAAGCGCCTGACGTGCAGGAATCAGCTCACGATTCTGCTGTACGCCCAAGCGACCGGGAAGGATTCCCTCCGTGAGATTCAGACATCACTCACGATTCGGGACAGCAGTTGGTATCACTTGGGACTGGAAACTGCGGCACGCTCAACATTGGCTAAGGCAAACGAGAAACGACCATGCCAGATTTATGAATCTCTGTTCTACAAAATGCTAGAGAAGTGCGGAAAACTTAATCCCGGGACAGCAGCAGCTTTCTCGTTTCAAAACGATCTCCGAGCTATTGATTCAACAACCATCGATCTCTGTCTCAATCTTTTTCCTTGGGCACGTTTCCGCACGGAAAAGGGAGCCATCAAACTCCACACATCGTTTAACATCCGCAGCCAGATTCCTGATCTCATTGAGATTACCGACGGAAAAGTCGGTGATGTAACGGCAGCAAAGAAGTTTGATCTGTCACAGTACCCCAAGGGAACGATCTTCGTGATCGACCGAGCCTACACCGATTACGTCTTCCTCCGTTCAATTGTTGCGGCAGGCCACCACTTTGTGATTCGTTTAAAGAGCAACGCACACATTCTAAGACTCAAAGAGCATCGCTCTCCGTGTGGGGCAGGCGTACTGAAAGATGAAAAGGTTGGCTTCGTGCTGCCAAAAGCACTGGAAGACTATCCCGGCGATCTTCGCCTCGTGACCTATCACGATGCCGAGCATGACGTAGCGTATCAATTTCTCACCGATGAATTCCGTCTCTCCGCTGCGAACATCGCACTCATCTACAAACAGCGATGGCAGATTGAACTCTTCTTCAAGTGGATCAAACAGCATCTCAAGATCAAAACCTTTCTGGGCACATCGAAGAACGCAGTCATGACGCAAATTTGGGTAGCGATGATCTACTTCCTATTGCTCGCTTGGATCAAGTTTCAGACGAAGTTTGTAGGTTCTTTGCTCGAACTGACACGCATGATTGAGGAAGTGCTGCTGGATCCAATCTCTATCCTCGATTTGCTGAACCTAACTCCAAGAACTGTCAAAAGAGCCCTCGCAAGAGCGGGACCCCCTCAACTGGCCCTACTTTAACGGGACACTAGTGGGCGGATGTCACATTACTTTCCGATCTTCAAACGTGAGACGGCGCTCAATGAATGGAAGTGGTTCATGGCGACGATGGCCATTTCCATCACCACTGCAGGAGTTTTGGGCTGGTATACGTACACGAATATCGCGCTCGGGGTGCCACTGCTTGCGGGTACGTTTTTCATGCTCTACGAATATCTTCAGAAAATCGGTGCAGCTTTCTACGCGTTCGCGTGGAAGTACGGGCAGATTGTCGAGCAGTATGCGAACTTCAAAACTGTGCAGCCGATTCTCGAAGCTGATCGTCCTGAGCTCCATGACTGTAGTTTGCCGTCCGAGTGGAACACCGTGGAGATTCAGCATCTTAGCTTCACGTACAAAGATGAAGAGCTGCGTGCGCATCACCTGAAAGACGTGTCACTTACACTGAAAAAAGGCCGAAAGATTGCTTTCATTGGTGAGAGTGGTAGCGGTAAATCGACGCTGATGGTGCTCATCCGTGGCCTCCAAACTGCCGACTCTGCAACCATACTCTGTGATGGCAAAAAGCTCCCACATGGGCTGAAAGATGTCGGCTGCACTGTCACGCTCATTCCGCAGGAGCCGGAGATTTTTGAAAACACTATCGAGTACAACATCACTCTCGGTACCGAGCACACCGAGGAGGAAATAATCGATGATGTGAAACTTGCGCGGTTTGAAAGCGTCATCGAAAAATTGGCGAAAGGTTTTCAGACCAATACCGCCGAAAAGGGCGTGAACTTGAGTGGGGGAGAGAAGCAGCGTCTCGCACTCGCACGCGGCTTCTTCGCCGCTAAGGACAGCGGGATCATCCTTCTCGATGAACCAACAAGCTCTGTTGATCCCGCTAACGAACGTCATATCTACGAAAATCTTTTCAAGCGTTTCAGCGACCGGTGCGTGGTGTCGTCGCTCC
>JAYUSS010000063.1:0-6264 GCA_043755535.1 Candidatus Peregrinibacteria bacterium
GGGGGTTGGGGGTTAGGGGGAGGTATTACAAAAATTGAAATTACGCGCCCCACCCAATCTCCGGATACCCCCTCAAATGCCCCAGCACTAATTCTTCCATCTGCCTCAGATCATCTTTGCTTCGCGCTTCCAGGCAAATGCTGATACAAGGTGAAGTATTGCTCTGCCGGATACCCGCCCAGGCGCCGTTCCCGAATTCTATACGCGCTCCATCCAGCGTGAGTACTTCATGCGTTTCTTGAAAATGGAGAATGACGTTTTCCACAATACGTCCTTTGTGTTCGTCGGGTACGTGCGGACGGCGTTCGTGTGCTTGGTGTACCTGGGGGAATGTGTCACAGAGCATCGACAAGGTTGAGCCGCTAACTTTCACGATCGAGAGTACTCGCAAAGCTGACACAAGCGCGTCATCAAACGCATAGTAATCTTCCCCGCAGAAGAAGTGTCCGGATTGCTCCCCTCCAAGCAAACTACTGTGGTCGCGCATTGCGTGTTCTACAAACGAGTGCCCCACCTTGCACATCACAGGCTTGCCACCCCATGCCTCAATCTCGGTTTTGAGTATGCCGGAGTTGCTGACCGTAAAGACGATTGGGGACCCCGGGAATCGTGTCAGGTGATCGCGTGCGAGTAGTAGTAGAGTTTCATCTGCACTCAGAATGCGTCCTGTTTCATCCACCACTCCCAAGCGGTCTCCGTCGCCATCGAATGCCAAGCCGAGGTGGCACGTATGCTCACGCACTGCTTGTTGCAGCTCTTCGAGCGTACTCAGTTTACTTGGGTCTGCAGGGTGGTTGGGGAAGGTTCCGTCGGGTTCGGTGTAGAGTTCGATCAGCTCTGCCCCGCAAGCTTTCAACACTTCGCAGTAGACAGGGCCGGCTACCCCGTTGCCGCTGTCCACCGCAATCTTCATGCCGTTTGCTGTGCCTGTAAACATGGACGTGATGCGGTCAATGTAGGGCTTGAGTGCGTCGATTGTTTCAAGAGAGCCTTCCCCTTCGGTAAAATCCTCCCGCTCGATTTTTCTATGCAAGTGCTGCAGATCTTCGCCCGAAAATGCCTCCGCTCCATGCAGGCTTAATTTAATACCGTTGTCTTCGGGGGGGTTATGGCTGGCAGTTATCTGGGCGCCCCCATCAAAATGTCTGGAACACACGGTGAAGTAATTCACGGGGCTCGGCGTCTGTCCGATGGAGAGCACATGACACCCGGATTCCACTAAGCCCTTTATCATCGCATGCTCGAGTTCAGGACCATGCGTTCGTGCATCACGCCCAACACACACGGTCGGGTGTTCTTTGCTTGTGCGCTGTACCAGTTCGGAACCGAATCCTCGTCCAATCAAAAAACTGGCGTCCTCTGTCAGCTGCTCATGGGCGCGGCCGCGGATGTCGTATGCGCGAAAAATGCGAGGGTCGATAGTGCTCATTATGTAGAGCATAACCGATGCGCTGCCCGGCAGAAAGACGTTGCCCTGCTTTAGGTGACGATCTCACTGATGAAGACCACAGCCGTTCCGCTCAAAAGCATAATGACGAGGCCGATGACGGCGCGGAAAATAAGGTCTTTGCCTTTGGTGTAGTTCTCCTCGTTTCCCCAGTTAAGCACCATCCTCATACCGGCATAGACGATGACGGCAAACGCAATCAGGCTGGTAAACCCGAGTAGTGCGAGGACAATATTGACGCCGGTGACGATGATGGGTGATGGAGTGGATCCCGTCGGAAACGCGGCAATGACGTCTTCGCTCAGCCCTAGGGCGGCTTTAATGCTCCCGGCGACGGCCATCAGCAGGAGCCCCGTGACGACACCCATGACAGACTGGCGGATCATTGCAGGGCCGTCGTCTTTACCAAAGGTGGTCACGGCTCGAAGGCCACTGACGATAATAATGAGGATCGAGAGGATGACAGCCATGGAGGTAAAAAAGTCCAACGCGCCTGCGATTTCCGTTGTAAGGATGTTTGCTCCGGCGATGGCACTTCCATCACTCCATCCTCCACCCGGTGCAAAGAACGCATTCACCAACCTGTCCGATACATAGGCCAGCATGATACCGACACATACCGATGCGATCGTGTTTTTTGCTTTCGTGAGCTTGTCATCTTCCTGGCTGTTGATAAGCCGCGAACCGGCACGTACGATGAGTGTGATTGCAACCGGAGCCACAATAAGCAGAATTTGTCCTCGGAGAAACACGGCAATACCCACAAATCCTCCATCCGGGCCAAATCCGGGACTGAGATCGTTTGAGACGTAGTTCGCGATATTGCTGATCTGCGCGTGCGCCGCAGGGATGAAGTAGCCGATAAGGGAGAGTGGTAAGTCAGTCATGAGATTGATTACGTGAGTCCGAGAACAACGAAGTTGACGATCACGAAGCAACAGAGGACCACGATGATCGCAATCGTCGTCGTGAACATCGTTTTTTTGGCTCTGTCCTTGAGTCCGTCATCGGTGGAAATAACCAGCATAAAGCCTGCTGCCAAGAACGCCAGCACACAGAGTGCGCCGAGAATTTGCAGTAAGTAGTTCGAAATTCCCACAATTTGTGTAATCAGCACCGGCGAACCGCCAGAGGGCAGGAATCCTTCGACAATGAAGTTGCCGAGTGTAACGACGGCAACGCCGATAAGACCGTGGAAGAAGCGTGTCTTCTGTTGCTTTACCTCCCCTTCGTCTCCCTGGAACACAATTAAGCGCAATCCCTGGAACACAATAACGGCGCTCACGGCCGCTGATACCATCAGTCTCAAATACAAGGTAATGGTACTAAGAGCCGTCGTGATAGGTCCTTCATTGATGAGTGTTCCTGATGCAAACCCCGGTCCCACTGCCTGCACCAGCAAGCCCGATACGCTCACAATGAGCGCTCCGGCAACGCCATAACCGTATGCACTTTTTACTTCTGCGATCGTGCTGTCTTCGTCACTTTCAAAAATGAGACGCAGTCCATAGTAAAAGAACATCAGAATCGCGAGAGCATAGAAAATATATTGAAGCGCGCGGGCGATGACACCTCCTCCTCCCGGTTGCCAAATATAGCTTGCCAAACCCTGAGCACCGCCGTCTCCACAGGGAAAGTTTGGAGGCAATAGTCCACAAGGGTTCGACTCCAATGGTGTCGTTGGCACCGCGATATTGAAATCGACCGCCGCAAGGAGCGTCTGGGCAAAGCCGCTGAGGGTCTCAGGCAAGGACATAAATCTCTTTATTATAGCAGAAAGGTGGGTTTAGAGCTAGCTTGAGGGGATAGAGGGCAAAGAGGGGATAGACGAAAAAGAGGAGCCTCTTTTCTCGGATGTAGGGAGGGTTGAACGTATTTTCTTTGTTCTTGTAGTGGATTACCCCTGGATCGATGATAGAATCATTGCATGCAATACACCTCTTCCCGTACGTCACCACTGGTTCTTTCGTCATCCACCCGCTCCCAAGCATACGGCCTTTTGGCACTCGCTATGGCCTTAACCCTCGTAGGGGTCTACTTTGGCCTTCAATTTGCCAATTTACTCCTTTCCAGTGGTCTTTACTTAGGGTTAGCCGTTGTTGAATTGGCTCTCATTTTTACGGCTACATGGTGGTCTCGCAGAAGCCCCCTCAATTACCTCTTATTTGCTTTATTTCCGCTAATTTCGGGCTTTACGCTGGTTCCGTATCTGCTCATTATAACGACCGGGTACGTCAACGGAGGAGCTATTCTGATCAATGCCGTTGGTGCAACAGTCTGTATGAGCCTTTCTGCTGTTGTCCTTGCCAGAATGGCGCCTGGCTTGGCTGCATGGGGAAGTGCTCTCTTCTATGCCCTCATTGGCTTATTGGTTCTTTCGTTGCTCCAGATCTTCATTCCTGCCCTTCAGACCCAAACCTCAGAATTGTTTATTGCGGGTGCTGGAACAGTGTTATTTGGATTGTTCTTGGCCTTTGATATCCAGCGTCTTGAGCGCGGTGCAGCTTTAGGGGCAAACCCCTTTTTACTGGCCTTAAGCCTCTATTTAGACATCTATAACCTGTTTATCATGATTTTGCGGTTTATGACGGCGTTGTCGGGGGAACGACGCTGAGAGTAGGCAGAAGTCAGAGGGCAGAAGACAGCATCAATTTTACTGCTTTCTGCCTACTGCCTTCTGTTTTCTAGTCATTTTCCTCTTTACTTTGGCCATCCTCGCCCTTACTCTACGTCGCACTTATGGGAAAGAGACCTACACCGAAAAAGAAGCGCGCCAAGCGCGCAACAAGGCTCCAGCACTCACACTACGTGGGTCTCGAGGTCGAACGTCTGCTTCAGCGCAGTAATTCGCCATATGCCGGACCTGCTGAACCGAAGAAAAAAATCGAAAAGGCGATCACCAAGATTAAAGCGTAGCGTTGGTACGAAGATCCAAGGAAACAAGCGCCAAGTCGTCCAAATAATTTCCAATGCTCAAACATATAAGAGAAATAATGCTGTAGAATTGCTGTATCGGTTTTTCACACTGCCTTTCTTTAGGAGCGCGCTCATGAAACATGTGTTTTGGCATTTAGGCGTAGCGGTTGGAGTAATTGAGTCAGCGATTGTATTCGGCATGATTCTGTATGCTCTCAATGGGGATCCGGGAATCGTTTTGCTAGGATCGATGGGAGTTATTTTTGCAGTACTCGCATCAGGTTTGCCTGTTCGATTGGATCGCTGGCTTGGGACTTGAAGAAGAGAGGTTGGAAGATCGAGTGGGGAACGACGAAAGTCGTTCCCCATTTCATAATGATCAAAAAATGTGTTCAATAGGGGAGTCCTGATTGCGGGTTTTGGCAAAAGCTGTACCCTTCCCACATTGTAATTTTCAATTATCAATTTTCAATTCGCTCGTATGGCTCGTCGCAGACACCAATCCCGTATCGCTGTCATGCAGGCTCTGTTTGAACGTGAGCAACGTCCGGAGGTCGACCCCGTTCATTCCCTTACGCTCAACGAAGAAGAGCTTGGGGAGGTGGATTTGGAGTTTGCTGAAAAGCTTCTGAGAGGCGTAATGGAAAAACAGGAGGAGCTAGGAAACATTATCCAGGAACATGCCCCAGGCTGGACGCTCGAGCGTATGGACCCTGTATCGCGCTGCACGCTCTACATCGGTGCATGGGAAATGCTCTACGGCAACGATGCACCCCCTGCAGTCGTGATGAACGAGTGTATCGAAGTGGCCAAGGAATTTGGCACCGACGAGAGTGGGAAGTTTGTGAATGGGGTGCTGAATGCGATGGTGAAAAAGGGGTAGAATTAAGAATTATGAATCAAGAATCATGAAATCCGTCCCGTAATTCCTCATTCATAATTCTGGATTCTCAATTACCCTCATCAGGTTCTATACTATCCGTGCATGACTGCCTCCTTCGTAAACCTCGAGAAAGCAATCGGCTGCCACTTCCGCAGTAAGGATTTGTTGGTGCAGGCTTTAACGCACCGCAGCTCTGTGCGCGAAAGCAGGAGGACAGGCCACAATGAGCGCCTAGAGTTCCTTGGCGATGCCGTGCTCGAATTAGCTGCGACTGAATATTTGTATCACCTATCCGAGAAGCCCGAAGGAGAGCTGACTAACTGGCGCTCAGCCCTTGTGCAACGTGAGCACTTGGCCCAAGTTGGTCGCGATATCCAGTTGGGGCAGTACATGCTCCTTAGTCGTGGCGAAGAGGCCAGTGGCGGTCGTGATCGCACATCGACGCTTGCTAACGCTGTTGAGGCATTGATTGGCGCTATCTACCTGGACAAGGGTTTTGAGGATGCCAAGCATTTCTGCTACCAGTTTATCCTCCGCAAACTCGAGGGACTCTTGGCACAGGGCAAGCATCGCGATGAAAAGAGCGTGTTCCAAGAAAAAGCTCAAGAGAAACACGGCATTACCCCCCACTACGTCGCACTCGATGCGGTCGGCCCCGATCACCTGAAAAGCTTCACCTGTGCTGTGCACATTGGCGAAGAGAAGGTTGCGGAGGGTTCAGGCAATAGCAAACAGAAAGCCGAGCAAGCTGCAGCGAAAGCGGGGTTGAAGGCGAAGGGGTGGAAATAATTCGTGAACCCCAGCAGCACCCCGGAGTTTACCCTGAGCGTGTCGAAGGGTGGGTGCGGCACTAAAATGATATGATATATCCCTTTGTCGGAGTGGCTTCGTGGGTGCGGCAGGATTCACCCCTGCACCATCCTAGGAACAATCTCGATATTTGCTCGGCGGCAAAAATGAGATACTTGATTCTGGAAATGGATCGACCGCCCATTCACCCGATGCAGAGGACCATGGA